>JACCRK010000085.1 GCA_013813565.1 Herpetosiphonaceae bacterium | reverse complement strand
GCCTCCTCCATCTGGGCCATAAACTCCTCGCGCCCGGCCGGGTCGGAGAGCTTGTCCATCGTGTCGAGGCCCTCGAAGGCGTCTTTGCAGTAGAACACGCCGCCGCCATAGGCCACCTCCGGCTCGGGGAACGAGATCCGCTGGCCGTACTGGCGGTTGATCGCCGCGCCGCCAACCAGCACCGGAAAGCTCAGGTTGCGCTTGTGCAGCTCCTGAACACACAGCGGCATCTGCTTGGAGGTGCTGACCAGCAGCGCCGATAGCCCGATCGCGTCGGCGCCAACCTCGATCGCTTTCTCGATGATGATGTTGAGCGGCACCTGCTTGCCCAGGTCGTAGACGGTATAGCCGTTGTTCGACAGAATCGTGTTGACCAGGTTTTTGCCGATGTCGTGGACGTCGCCGTAGACCGTCGCCAGCACCACCTTGCCCTTGGTGCTGCCCTCCAGCCGATCAAGGTACTGCTCCAGATACGAGACCGCCCGCTTCATCACCTCGGCGGACTGTAAAACGTAGGGCAGGATCAGCTCGCCGGCGCCGAACTTGTCGCCGACCTCTTTCATCGCCGGGAGCATCACGCCGTTGAGCACGTCGACCGCCGCGATCCCACGGGCCATCCCGCTGGCCTCGCGGGTGGCGCGGGCCTCATCGATATCGGTCTCGATGCCGTCCTTCTTGCGATGCAGAATCTTCCAGTGGATCCGCTGCTCCGCCGCCATGCCCTCGGTCGGGTCGGCCTTGGCCGCGCTGGTATCGACGACGGTCTGCTCAAAGAACTGGATCATCCGCGGCAGCGCCTCGTCGTCGGTGTTGAAGATCACGTCCTCGCAGAGCTTACGCACCTCGGCCGGGATCTCAGTGAACGGCATCACGTGGGCCGGGTTGATGATCGCCGCATCCAGCCCGACCTTGACCGCGTGGTACAAAAAGACCGAGTTGAGCGCCGCACGGGCGTGGGGCTGGATGCCAAACGACAGGTTGGAGACGCCCAGCACCGTCAGCGCCCCCGGAATATGCTGCTTGACCAGCGCAATCCCGTCGAGCGTTTCCCGCGCCGAGTTGCGCAGCTCGGCCTGGCCGGTGGTGATCGGGAAGGTCAGCGTGTCGAACATCCAGGAATCCGCCGGTACGCCGTAGTCTTCCTGGCCCAGCCTGACCATCTCCTGGGCGATCTCGAGCTTGCGGGCGGCGGTGTGGGCCATGCCCACGTCGTCGATGGTCAGGCCGATGATCGCGGCGCCGTAGCGGGCGACCAGTGGCATGGTTTTGTCGAACTTCTGGGCCCGCCCACCCTCCAGCGAGGTCGAGTTGATGATCGCCCGGCCGGGGTACATCTGCATGGCCGCCTCCAGCACATCCGACTCGGTCGAGTCGATCACCAGCGGCAGCTCGACACCCATCGTCAGCTTCTTGAGCAGCTTCTGCATCTGCTCTTTCTCATCGCCGCGCTCGGTCATGGCGACCTGCACATCGATGGCGTGGGCGCCGCTGTCGGCCTGCTCGCGGGCGATCTGTAGCACGGCGTCGTAGTCGTCGTCCAGCAGCAGCCGCTTGACCTTGCGCGAGCCGGTCGAGTTGACCCGCTCGCCGATGATGAACGGGCCGGGGTTTTGCACCAGCGCCATCGCCCGCATGGCCGACGAGGCCTGCTGGACGACGGGAATCTCACGCACTTTGGGCGGACGCTGGTTGCCGATCGCCGCGACCAGCTGCTTGAGATGCTCCGGGGTGGTCCCACAGCACCCGCCAACCACGCTGACGCCGAGATCCAGGACGAACTCGCTCAGCGACTTGGCAAAGCCCTCCGGCTCCAGCGGGAACACCGTCTCGCCATCGACCTCCAGCGGCAGGCCGGCGTTGGGGATACACGAGATCGGCAGGCGCGAGTTGTTGCACAGGAACGTGATCGCCTCGCGCATGTGTTCTGGCCCGGTCGAACAGTTCAGCCCAATCACATCGACGATCCGTAGCGACTCCAGGGTGGTCATCATCGCCTGAATGTCGGTGCCCAGGAGCATGCGGCCGGACAGATCGAGGAAGACCTGCGCCTGCACGGCCACATCGAGCCGATTCATTTCTTCGAGGGCGCGGCGAATGCCGTCGAGGGCCGCCTTGACCTCCAGAATATCGACGCTGGTCTCGATCAGCAGCACGTCCACGCCGCCCTCGACCAGGAACTTGGCCTGCTCATAGAACGTGTCCGAAAGCTCGTCCCAGGTGATGTTCGAGAGCGCCGGGTCGTCGGAAGAGGGCAGCATGCCGGTCGGCCCCATCGAGCCGGCCACAAAGCGGCGGCGGCCATCCTGGGCCTGGAACGTGTCGGCGACCCGGCGGGCGATCCGGGCGGCCTGGAGGTTCTGCTCGCGGGTGTGCTCGGCCAGGCCCCACTCATGCAGCCGCATGCGGGTGGACTGAAACGTGTTGGTCTCCAGCACATCGACGCCGGCCGCCATAAACGAGGTGTGGATGGCCTCGATCACATCGGGGCGGGTGATCGCCAGATAGTCGCGGGCGCCGAAGTACTGCTCGCCGCCAAAGTCAGCCGCAGTGAGCGGGTACAGATCCAGGCTAGTGCCCATCGCGCCGTCGTAGATCAGCACGCGCTGCTGCAGCTCGGCCACGTAGGGTTTGATGATGGAAGGTTGCATCAGATTTTTCCTTTTGTATATCCACGAAGGACACGAAGAACACGAAATAAGCTACTAGAAGCCAAAGAACACGTAACAAAAAACCCCTCGCATACCACGAGAGGCATCAACACAGTGTTGCCGCTCATCTGCCAGCTTGCGCTGCCGGAGGTAGCACCGACCAGAAAGCTGGTGGTTGCTGGAGCGTCGTCGGGCCGGTCCCTCGGCTCCTCGTGATGAGGTTGGGCCTGCGTTAGCGCCTGCGGCGTCGCGAAAGCCCGTTAAGTTTTTGATTATGTGGAGTATAGCACAAAATTATTAGATAGACGCCACTGTGGTATAGTATAGCTATAAGTATCCACATTATCTGATGGTGAAGCGATGAAAACGATCCAAATGACTCTGGATGAGCCACTGCTGTGGAAAGTTGACCAGCTGACCGCGCAGCTTCACGTCACCCGCTCGGAGTTTATCCGCCAGGCGCTACATCTAGCGCTGAAACAGCATGAGATTGCCGCGCTTGAGGCCCAGCACGCCCGTGGCTACGCGCAGCATCCAGCCGCGGCAGATGAGGTCGCTGAATGGAGCGATGAGCAGCATTGGGGCGAAGAGTGAACCACGGCGAAATCTACTGGTATACCTTCAAGTCCCCAGACAAACGCCGGCCAGTGCTCATTCTGACTCGAACCTCAGCGATCAGGTATCTCACAGGCATCACAGTTGCGCCGATTACCACCACGATTCGTGGCATCCCCACCGAGGTGCCACTGAGTCTGGATGATGGGCTGTATGCCGCCTGCGCGGTAAACCTTGACAACCTTCAGACGGTGCAGAAACACCAGCTGGCTGGCTACATCACCCGTTTGTCGGCTGATAAGCTGCGGCTGGTCTACGCCGCAATCGAGTTCGCGCTGGGCTTTGATACAGTGCTGTGAGGCGGAATTCCTGCGCCTCACGTTCCACCCGTTGCCCGAAATATGCTATGGTATAGCCCAAATTGAACAATTTTACACCGAGGTATACCAACAATGACCAATCAGCCAATCAGCCAGTTTCTGCGGCACAACTTCCGCCACTTCAACGCCGCCGCCCTGATCGACGCCAGCGACGGCTACGCCCGCCACCTGACCAGCGGCGGCAAGATGATGATCACGCTGGCCGGCGCGATGAGCACCGCCGAGCTGGGGCTCTCGCTGGCCGAGATGATTCGCCAGGATAAAGTCCAGATTATCTCCTGCAC
This sequence comes from Herpetosiphonaceae bacterium, assembly GCA_013813565.1. Taxonomy (GTDB): domain Bacteria; phylum Chloroflexota; class Chloroflexia; order Chloroflexales; family Herpetosiphonaceae; genus JACCRK01. The sequence continues at coordinate 5,507 of JACCRK010000085.1, read as the reverse complement.
CGGGGCCAACCTGGAGGAGGACCTGTTCAACCTGGTCGCCCACGACTTCTACGAGCGCGTGCCCCACTACCGCGACCTGACCGCCCAGGACGAGGCCGAGCTGCTGGCCCGCCACATGAATCGCGTCACCGACACCTGCATCCCCGAGGAGGAGGCGATGCGGCGGCTGGAGAAGGCCCTGGTCGACCAGTGGCTCGCCGCCGATGCGGCCGGCGAGCGCTACTTCCCCCACGAGTTCCTGTATCGGATTCTGCGCTCCGGCGTGCTGGAGCAGTACTACCAGATTGACCTGAAGGACTCGTGGATGTACGCGGCGATGGAGAAGAACCTGCCGATCATCGTGCCGGGCTGGGAGGACTCGACCACCGGGAATATGTATGCGTCTCACTGTATCACCGGCGAGATCAAGAACGTCCACACCGTGCGCACCGGCATCGAGTATATGATCTTTCTGGCCGACTGGTACACCGAGGCCTCCAGCGACAGCTCAATCGGCTTCTACCAGATCGGCGGCGGCATCGCGGGCGACTTCCCAATCTGCGTGGTGCCGATGCTGCACCAGGATCTCCAGCGCGACAATGTGCCGGTCTGGGGCTACTTCTGCCAGATCAGCGACTCGACGACCAGCTACGGCTCGTACTCGGGCGCCGTCCCCAACGAGAAAATCACCTGGGGCAAGCTGGCCGCCGACACGCCCAAATATATCATCGAGTCCGACGCCTCAATCGTCGCCCCGCTGATGTTCGCCCTGATCCTCGGGCAGTAAGAGCTGGTTCGCCCTCTCCCCGTCCGCTCCGCCTCCACCCCTCTCCCCAACCGTGGGAGAGGGGAAAGCCCCACGAATATCGATGATTCGTGGGGCTTTCGATTCACTAGTACAGCTGGGCTGGACTTATTCCATAGTTTATCAGCCGTACTTGCTACACATGAAACTATGGAGGGATTTAGACCTGAGTGCACTAGCCACTAGCCACTACTTATCCCGGCTACACCACCAGGCCCACTTGATCAGCCCCAGCTGGAGCGGCAGGCGCAGCCATAGCAGCAGCGGATAGTGCTTGCCGCCGATGGCCGGGTTTTTCTGGGCCATGTAGACGTTGGCTGGAAACACCGCCACGTACAGCGCGACCAGGCCAACGCCTGCCGCCGCCCGCACCCGTGGGATCAGCAGCCCCAGGCCGCCGAGGATCTCGAAAACCCCGCTGATGTAGACCAGCTCGCGGCGGGCCGGCAGATATTTCGGCACCATCGCGGTAAATGGCTTGGGCGTGGTGAAGTGGGTGACGCCCGTCATCACCATAAAGGCCGCCAGAATGGTCCGCGCCACTGATTTCTTGGTCATCGGTGCTCCTTTTAGGCTCACGTATCAAACGAGACAATGTAGATCAGCGTCCTGGCCGGATCGCTGCTGTCGATCAGTACGTGCTGGTAGTGGCCGAGGGCGCTGCGCAGGGTGCCGACCTGAAAGCTGGTGGCCTGCTGGGGCTGCCACCAGTCCTGGCGCGCCATCCACTCGGGAGATGTCTCGAACGGATAGCTCAGCGGGCTGGCGGCTGGCGGGGTGTCCCAGGTCTGGCTATTCTGCCAGGCCGCCAGATCGGCGCTCGGCAGCTCAAAGCGCAGATGGATGATCGTGTCCTGCCAGCTCTCGACGTGCGAGCGCAGCCCGCTGGCAGAAGCCGGCAGGGTGAGGCCGGTCAGTTTCTCCAGCGCGGCCGCGTCAACATCCTCCTGGCCGCTGCCAAAGACATCCAGATCCCACAGGGCGAAGCCGACCAGCACCATAAGAATCAGCAGCAGCCCGCCGCCGAGGAGCAGAATGGCCCGCGAGATTGGGCGCAGGCCGCGCCAGAATGCCATCAGCATATCCCTCCTGTGTTGCGGGGATCGGGGATTGGGTGGCCGGGATCGGAGCTCATTGGAATGCGCTAACCCCTAATCCTAGCTCATCGGGTGGCGAAACGAGGCCGAGTACTGGCCGGTGATGTAGTGCTCCAGCTGGCGCTCGATATCGCCGAGCAGCGAGCTGGCGCCGTAGCGAAACAGCTCGGGCCGCAGCCACTCGTCGCCCAGCTCCTCCTTCATCAGCGCCAGCCAGTCGAGCGACTGCTTGGCGGTCTTGATGCCGCCGGCCGGCTTGAAGCCAACCTTGTAGCCGGTCTGGTCGCAGTAGTCGCGAATCTGTCGCACCATCACCAGGGAGAACGGCAGGGTTGCATTGACCGTCTCTTTGCCGGTCGAGGTCTTGATAAAATCGGCGCCCGCCAGCATACAGACCAGGCTGGCCTGGGCGACGTTGCGCAGGGTTCCCAGCTCACCGGTGGCCAGAATGGTTTTGAGGTGGGCCGCGCCGCAAGCCTCGCGGAAGGCCTTGACCTCGGCGTACAGGCCGTCCCAGTCGCCCTCCAGCACCATGTGCCGCGAGATCACGATGTCGATCTCGCGGGCGCCGTCGGCGACCGAGGCCTCGATCTCGCGCAGGCGCAGCTCGAACGGGCTGAGGCCAGCGGGAAAGCCGGTTGAGACCGCCGCGACCGGGATAGCGGTCCCGTGCAGCGCCTCGACCGCTGTGCTGACGAACGTGTGGTAGACACACACCGCCCCGACGGTCAGGTTCAGCGGCGCAATCCCCAGGGCCTCGACGAGATCGCTGCGCAGCGGGTGGCGGGCCTTGGCGCACAGGCGCTGGACGGTGCCAACCGTGTCGTCGCCGGAAAGCGTGGTAAGATCCATGCAGCTGATCGCCCGGAGCAGCCAGGCGGCCTGCCACTCTTTCTTGACGGTACGGCGACCGCCCAGGGTGGCGGTGCGGCGCTCCACCGCCGAGCGATTGACCCGCACACTGTTGACCCACCCAAGATCAAGCGGGCTGATTGGATTGCGTTTAAGGTGGGCCACGGCGGCTTCGACAACACGGGTTTGTTCCTGGAGCATAGCATCTATCCTCATTGATGATTCGCCAGAGCTGGCTATTTCAAAAAACCACGATCTACCCTAGATGATTTGCTGTGATAATAGCATAGGTTAGCCCAACGGCAGCATGTTCAAGGAGCCTGGAATGTCAACTGTACGGCGCTCGGTTGAGCAAACAATTTCCCGTTTAGTGCTGCAGACCCTGCGTGAGCGGGCCAGCCTGGCCGGAACACCGACGGCGCGGGCTGATGCGCCGCAGGCCCTGGCCACGCTGATCGACCAGACCTTAGCCCACCCCATTGATACGGCGGCTCTGCAGTCTTTCTGTGCCACGGCGGTCGAGTATGGCTTTGGCTGTGTGGTGGTGCCGCTTGAGCACGTCGCGGCCTGCGTCGACTGGTTGGGCGGCAGCAATGTGCGGGTGGGGGTAACTCTGGAGGAGATAGATCGGCTGGAAGCGGCCCTTAACGCCGGGGCCAGCGAGATCGAGCTGGTGCTTCCCGCCGCGCTGGCCCGCGCCGATGATCAGCTGGGCGCCTATCTGGCCCGGCTGGGCGCGCACTGTGGCACCAGCGGCCCAATCATGAAGCTTAATCTGCTGCATGCTGAGCTGTCCGAGGGTGATCTTCTGCGGGTCTGCGCCCGTGCGGCGACCTATAATCTGAGCCAGGTCGTGATTCCGCCGGGGCTGATCGGGGCTGTCCAGCCCACTCTGAGCTCGAGCATGGGCATCAAGGTTGCCGACGTGGCGACCCTGGAGGCCGCGCGCGATTGTCTGGCCGCCGGCGCCGCCCGGCTGGGCACAAGCGCTGGGGCTGACCTGATTGAGGCGGCGCGGCGCGGCTGAATCAGGCGTGGATACCAGCCAGCTCCAGGCTTGCCTGCATCTCTGCCAGACCAAATGGCTTGGGCAAAAACGAAAAAGCCAGTCGGTCGGCGCTCCCCAGGTGGCGGCTGGCGCTTTGGGCATCCAGGCCGCTCATGAGAATAATCGGAATATGGAGCTGCGCCTGGATCGCCTGGATTCCGCTTCCCCCACGCATTCCAACCAATGTAACATCAAGCAGCACGCAGTCGACCGCGCTGGCGCTGGCGCAGTGCAGCCCATCGCTAAGCGTGCTGGCTTCCATAGCGGTGTAGCCGAGGTGGCGGGTCATCCGCACCAGCATGGTGCGCACAACGGGATCATCATCAATAATTAAAATATGCATAGAATGCTGGCCTTTTGGCGCATATGGGCTGAAATGATGCGATCAATCTATTCTCAATCACTATACATTGGTTTGCTGTTTCCATGCAATCGAACTTCGTAACGATTTTGTTGCGATTAGACGCTATAACAAATAATCACCAGCGGTTGCTTGGTTGGAATATCTAGACGATTCAACCGATACTGGTAAAGATTTAATTACTTTTACAACTTTACCTGACATAGTGCCTGAAAAATATAGTGCTCGTTAACGATGATGCTGATATTGTTTGATATCGACGACCTGATCGCAGCCGCCTGAGCTAGCCTCGGCCACTCGGCCACTCTGGCGCTGATTGCGTCGGCCAAATTTCGTTTATACTTTAAGGCTAGGAAGGAGGCGGCTGTGTCTGTAACAACGTATATCGCCTTATTTTTTATACTGGTGTTCCCCTTTATCAGTGTCTTTATTCTGCGCTACCTGCGCTCACGCTTGACGGCGCTGCCGTTTTATTCGATTGGCACGGTTTTATTTGCCCTCTCGGCGGCAGCAGTGATCTGGCTGGTGCAGGCGCGGATCGAGACAGTGCAGATCGGCAGCCTGGCCATCACGCAGCCCCAGGGCATCGATATGCAGCTGCCAATTGAGCTGCCGCCGCTGGATCCAACCAGTCTGCCGGAGGCAACGCCCGCCACGGCTGCGGCAACCCCGACGAGCAGCCCAACGGCGCGGCCAACGCTCCCGGCTACCGCAACTTCAGCGGCGACGGCCTCCAGCACACCGTCCGCGATACCTTCGCCAACGCCGACGGCCACGGCAACGCCGACGGCCACGGCAACGCCGGTGGCCCCGACGGCCACCCCGGAGCCGCCACCGCCGCCGCCCACACGGCGCACCTACACTGTGCGGCCGGGCGATACCTTGCGCTCGATCGCGAGCAACTTTGGTGTATCGGTGCAGGCTATCATCAATGCTAATAATCTGACGGCAGCCCAGGCCGACTCGTTGCAGCCGGGCGATACCTTGATTATCCCCTAGTGGCTGTGGGGGGACCGGGGATGAGGGATTAGGTCGCTTCAATCCGCCCACCGGCTGGTCTGGACATAGATTTAGGATGAGGAGCTGGAGAATGCGCTGTTTTGGGAGAAGAGGGCTGCTGGTGCTGGTGGCGCTGCTGGCGGGCTGTGGTGGCGAGGCCGCCAGCCGACCAACCCCGACGCTGGTCGCGCAACCTCAGCCGACCGCCGTAGCCCCGTCCACGGCGGCCCCGCCGACCGCCGCTGTAGCTCCCGCCGATACACCCACGCCAACCTCGTTCACCGTGGTGCTGGACTGGGCGGGCTACGCGGCGTATCGGGTGCAGGAGGGCGATACGCTGGCCTCGATCAGCGAGCAGGGTGGCAG
>JACCRK010000069.1 GCA_013813565.1 Herpetosiphonaceae bacterium | reverse complement strand
CGATCCGCTCGCTATCCAGCACCACCTCATCGCCGTAGCCTTCGCGGAACAGCTCGAACATCAGCTGATTGAGGCTCTCGGCGTTCAGCGGCTCGCCGCGCTCAACCCGCTGGTGGATCTCCAGCTCGAACTGGGCCAGGATCGGCATAATGAAGAAGTAGCGATGGAAGTTGCTCATCGCCTCCTCGATCAGCGCGATCTGAAAATCGCGGTCCTGGTTGTGTTTGAACAGGTAGTCGCGCACCAGCGCCTGGTTGAAGTTCGAGGCCACCTCGGCGACAAAGATGGTGTAGTTGGCATACACCGCCGGCTGATTCTGCCAGGTGAAGTATGAGTGCATCGAGTGGCCCAGCTCGTGGGCCAGCGTGCTGAGGCCAAATACATCGTTGTTGTAGTTCATCAGAATGAACGGGTGGGTGCCCTGCCAGCCCGACGAGAAGGCGCCGGCCCGCTTGCCCTTGTTGGGGTAGATATCGACCCAGCGCTCGCTGGTCAGGCCGCGCTGCGAGATGGCGGTGTACTCTTCGCCGAGCGGCTGCATGCCGGCCACAATCCACTCGACGGCCTGCTCGTAGGCAATGTGCAGCTTTTCCTCAGTCAGCGGCGCCTTGATATCGTAGACGTGGAGCTGATCGTAGCCGAGCGCCTGGCGCCGCAGCCGCCAGTAGCGGTGCCAGATCGGGTAGTTCTTGCGGCAGGTGGCGATCAGCTGATGAAACACCTCGACCGGAATGTTGGTCTCGCCGAGCGCAGCCTCCAGCGAGGAGCCATAGTTGCGCACCTGGGCGATGAAGGCGTGCTGCTTCACGCCGGTGGCGATCACGTTGGCCATGGTGTTTTTGGTCGCCAGATGGGCGTCCGAGTAGTGCTCCCAGGCCGTGCGGCGTACCTCGCGGTCGGTGTCGTTCAGCAAGGCGTTGATCGTGCCCTGGGTGATCTCGCGCTCGGCGCCCTCAACGCTGCGGGCCGGATCGAAGCGCAGGTCGGCGTCGGCCAGAATGCCGTGGGTCGAGGTCGCCGAGTCAAACGCATCGGAGACCAGGCCCAGCACCTGCTCCACCTCTGATGAGCGCACGTGGGCCTGGCGGCGCTCCAGATCGCGAATATTCTCGGCGTAGATCGCCAGGGCCGGCTCGTTCTGCATCCACTCGCGCAGCGTCGGGAAACCAATCGCGATCATCTCGGGCTCGACAAAGGCGATCGTCCCCATCGTCTGGCCAAACAGACCCATGGCGCGGTCGTGCTTGGACTTGGCGGCCGGGTCGGAGGTATCGACCTCGTAGAACATGCTGGAGTAGACGTAGACCTTGCCAATAACCCGGATAATCTCATCAAGCTCATGCAGGGCCTGGAGCAGCACCGCCGGGCCTTCGTGCAGCCGCCCGTGCAGCTTGCGAAACTCAACGAGCTGCGCGTTGACCTGCTCAATCGCGGCCTGCCACTGGGCATCCGAGGCGAAAATGCTGCTGGCGTCCCAGGTATGGTCCAGAGCGACATCGCTCCGCTGCGGTACAACTTGCGTCATCTGGTCATGCTCCTGCCTAATACAAATATCACAATATAGTGTCCCTGGCAGCGCTCAGCCGTGCGCGGCGCTGCGTCTCTCTACCTAGTCACCTAAATCGGCAAATACTTCACGCTGATTCACCAGCTCGCCTAAAAACTCGCGCTGGGCGAATGAAACCAGCGTCGACTGCGGCCGCACCTGCTGAATCGCCATCCGCGCCTCGGCCACCGACAGGCCGCGGGCGATGAAAAAGGTATGCAGGATTGTCCCGGTTCGGCCCACCCCAGCGTTGCAGTGCACCAGCACCGGCCGGGACTGCGCCGTCTGGCTGCGAATAAAGCGGATAATCGTCTGGGCCTGATCCAGCGTCGGCGCATAGTGATCCTGAATTGGCACATGCAGATAGGTAATGTCCAGGTTGGCCAGCAGATCGGCGTCGATGCCACGGAAGCGGGTGATCGGGCGCTCAGGCAGCGAGATAATCGCCCGAATGCCCTGCTTATGCAGCGACTTCATATCAGCCAGGCTACACGGGATACTGCTGGCGGCCAGCTGGTCTGGCTCAATCCACGAAATTTTCATGAGGCTCCAATAGGGTAATAAGAACGATCCGCTGGCTGCGCCGATTGAAGCCAATCTAGCTTCGACCAGCGCAGCCAACGGATCCTGCTGTTCATGGTGATGCCAGTCCGGGCTTACTCGTCGTCCCAGTCATCATCGTCGTCCCAGTCATCATCGCCGTAGGCCGAATGATCTTTCCAGCTGTCGGTCGCGACCTCGGCATCGCCCTGCGAGGGGCGCAGATTGAGGCGATGGAGCGTCGCCAGCGCAAACGGCCAGCCCACCGGGTCGATCAGCAGGCCCTCCGGGGTGAGCGTGCCGGTACATTTCAGCATCTCCAGATACGAGGCTGGTAGGACGAAGTCCAGCGGCAGCAGGTAGCTCTGGCCCTGGGCGACGACATCGATCTCGATATCGCTGTCGCGGGTGGCCTGGGCATAGCCGCGTAGAACCGCCTCGGTGGAGCTGAGCGGCAGCAGATTGATGCCGCTATTTTTGGCCGCGTCGATCTGGAAGAAATCTCCGCCAGTTCGTGAGCGACGGCGGCGGATCACCTGGCCTGCCTGGAGCGGCAGCACCTGCTTGTCATCTTTGGTGATCGGCTGAATATCGCGCCAGCGCAGATGGTCCAGGTCGAAGGTGCTCCAGCGCTCGCGCGGACTGTGGTCGCGGTACAGCGTTTCGCCGAGTTCCGGAGGCGGCGGCAGCACTGGCAGGCGCTCAAAACGGCTGTTCAGGGTGCGAACATTGAAGCCACGCATTTTCAGGCGGCCAAGCAGGCCGAAGCGGCGCGGGCTGACTAGCTGGAAGGTATGGCCAATCGTCACACCCTCGCCGCGAAGCACCAGACGCACTTTATCGTTGTGAATGATGAAGGTATTTGGCGCAATCTCGTCCAGGTCAGCGTGGATTCGCGCACGTTTGGAACGTGGGGGCATATTTAGGAATCCTCCTCGATTCGGGCTAATAATGGCGCGGAGTAGGCGTGACAGATCGCAACGGCGAGCGCGTCAGCGGCGTCATCCGGCTGGGGTAGATGGTCAAGGTTCAGGGTCATCTGGACCAGATGTTGCATTTGCTGCTTGTCAGCGTGGCCGTAGCCAACCACGGCCTGCTTGACCGCCATCGGTTTGTACTCAAAAATCCGCACTCCCGCCTGCTGGAGCGCCAGCAGCGCGACGCCGCGGGCGTGGGCGACCGACAGGGCGGTGGTGACATTCTTGGAGAAAAATAGCTCCTCGACCGCTGCCGCATCGGGGCGATACGCCGCCAGCACATGCGCCAGCCCATTGTACAGCACTTCAAGCCGTTGTGGCAGCGGGGTCTTGGCGGGCGTGGTCAGCGCACCGTAACTCACTAGCCCAAGATCGCCGCTATCGGCGTCGATCACGCCCCAGCCCATAATCGCGGTGCCAGGATCGATTCCTAAAATACGCATTGATGGTGCTCCCTAATTACGGCTACTGCGCTCTGACGCCGTCCCCATCGCCATAGCCGGACAGCTCGATGTAGCCATAGCCGGTGCTGCTACCCTCGATGCGCACGCTGCCCTCCCAGTAGCGGATCGTCAGGGGCAATTCCTGATCCGCGATCTGCGGCGTGAGGGTCAGATCGATCTGCGCGGACGGAATCTGCACGCGCCACCTGGCAGGATAGACCGCGCCAGCATCGCGCGGGCTGGCCCAGCGATCGAGGACATCGATCTGGAAATCGGCCAGGCTTAGGGCGCGGGTCGTGCCATCGCCATCGATCAGGGTGCCGGCGGAGTACTCGCCGAGCGAGCCATCATCGCGGCGCAGCAGAAACAGCATCAGGTCGCGGCCATCATCAAGCTGGAGGGCGAACCAGTCCCAGCCAGTGACGTCAGACCCCAGCGCTCTGGTGCCCCACTCGTGATCCATCCACGAGCTGCCGGTGATGGCAAGCTGCTCGCCACCGACCGTGATGGTGCCGCTGGTCGCCATGCGGGTCAGCGAGTAGTAGTACGAGGCATTGCCAGCCTCTGCGCCTTTCTGGCTCACCCCACGGTCGCCCTGCAAGGTGGACAGCTTGGTGGACTCGAGGGTGAAGTCAATCGCAACACCGTCCTGCTGCGCCACCAGCCGCATCGTCATGCCTTCCGGCCCGCTGCCGGTGGCGCTCCAGTCCTCCAGAAACACCCGATAGGGATCGCCGCTGGATCCAGCCAGCTCGGCGGCGCTGCGGGCGAAGCGTTCAAAGGCATAGAACTGATTGTTGGCCACATCGGTCAGGGCAAAGTGGGCCATGTAGACATCCTTGGTGGCCCACTGGGACGTGCGCGTGATCGGCTGGTCGGTCATGGCCGAGCGAAAAAACGTCAGCTGGTAGCCAAAGCGCCGCCCATCGGCGCCGGCAACATTCCCGGTATAGTACCACCACTCGGTGCGGTACTCCAGGTGCGGGCCGTGGTCGGCGGGATAGACAAACGGGCGCACGGTCGTCACCAGGGCAAAGTTGCCCGTCTCGCCTGTGCCCTCAATCGCCTCGATCGCGCTAAGCGAGGCCTGCACGCCGACCGGCGCAGGCTGGCGCGTCACCGCCCACACCCCGCCCGCCAGCCCAAGCGCCAGCGCCACCAGCGCCAGAATAACTCCAATTCGTCGCATGACATCGTTCCTCTAGGTACGAAACTTCGGTTGTTGATCCATACTCTATCTACGCCAGGGCGTCAATTTGGATGAATCGTATCAAAGAGCGGGCCACGCGGTTATGTGGAGCCGTCGGGTTTAGCCCAGGCCAAGCAGATTTGGCATGAGTAAGAGAAAATAGAAAGCATAAAAACAGCCCACAACCAGCACGATCAGCAACGCCAGCTGAATCAGCGGATGCAGCCGCTTGAGCCGTGCGGCTGCCGATTTAGATTTTTGGCCTGGCAAACGATTTCCGTCCATGATGAATGCTCCTACAACAATCGCGGGCGATCGGCGGTGGCGCTGGAGGCCGGTGCTTCAGCGCCGGGGCCACCAGCCATTAGCGAAACCTTATCATCACCAGGATCATGATGATCGCGATGAGCACAAACACGCCCAGCATCACCCCGGCAATCTTCCATACAAACCGTGTCTGACGCTGGCTGATGGAAGCGAAATCGAGCGGCACGGCCAGCTCATTGCCATTGACCGAATTGGCCTTCAGATGGCTATAAAGCTCGTCCTCCAGGGTGAACATACGATCCCAGACCGCCGGGTGGATCGGGATGATCCGGCTCTTCAGTTCGTCCGGCACTCCCAACCAGCGCTGCCACCCCTTGCCCGGCATCGGCTCGCGCAGGACCAGGCAGGGAACCTCCCGCTTCATGAGATAGCCCAGCGGGACCAGCTGGATGCGCTCGATATTGGACCAGGCTGTGGCCATGCTGCGGGCCATAGTGACGCTGATGCCGGTCGGCGACATCGTGAGCCTGTTTCGCAAGAACATCTGGCTGAAGTTCGCCAGGTTGATGAGCCATACGATGGAGAAAACCACGTCCTCGTTGGGACGGGTAACAAACCGATACACGGAGAACGCGAACATTGCCAGCGACAGCGGGATCATCAGCCCGAGTATGGCGCGGTTCTTTTGACGGTAGACGCTTTGTGGCTGGCTGTGCTCAAAACCCTGCTCCACTGTGGTATTCCTTTGGCCGGATGCCGGCCGATTAAGATTCTCGCCATGAGTACGCCCGGTGATCGGGTTCGTTGCAGCCTGTCAGGTATGCGCAATAGAACAGGGGCGCAGAGTACAATTCTCTGCGCCCTTGGTGTGTCGGCGTGAAAAACGCCAGCCGCCGCCTAGCCCTTGCGCCGGGCCAGCTTGGCCGCCAGGCCGATGTAGGTCTCCGGGCGCAGCTCCAGCAGTTCTGCGCGCACGTCCTCAGTTACGTCAAGCTGATTGATAAACTCGTGCAAGTCGGCGAGCGTAATCTGCCGGCCGCGGGCGAGCTTCTTCATCGCCTCGTAGGGCTCGGGGTAGCGCTCGCGGCGCAAGATCGTCTGGATCGCCTCGGTCAACACCTCGGGGTGGGCCGCCAGCTCGGTGCCGGCCTTTTCGGCGTTGAAGGCCAGCTTGCGCAGGCCGCGCAGCAGGCGCTGGTAGCCAAACAGGCTGTGGCCAAACGCCACGCCCAGGTTGCGCAGCACCGTGCTGTCGGAGAGATCGCGCTGCAGCCGCGAGATCGGCAGCTTGCGCCCGAAGAACTCCAGCAGCGCATTCGCCAGCAGCAGATTGCCCTCGGCGTTCTCGAAGTCGATCGGGTTGACCTTGTGGGGCATCGTCGAGGAGCCGACCTCGCCGGCCACCGCCGCCTGGCCGAAAATCCCATCGGAGATATAGCGCCAGATATCCTGGGCCAGACCGACCAGGATCGTGTTGACCCGGCGCAGCGCATCGCCGACCTCGACCAGGCTGTCGTGCGGCTCGATCTGGGTGGTCAGCAGATTTGGCTCCAGGCCGAGGAACTTGATAAACGCGCTGCTGAAGGTGATCCAGTCGACCTCTGGCAGGGCGGCGACGTGGGCGGCGAAGGTGCCGGTCGCGCCATTGAGCTTGCCGGTAAGGCGGGTCTGGGCCAGCACCTCGAGGGCGTGGTTGATCCGGGCGGCGAACACCGCCATCTCCTTGCCCATCGTGGTGGGCGTGGCCGGCTGGCCGTGGGTTTTGGCCAGCAGCGGCGCGGCGGCCAGGTCGTTTTGTAGCTCGCGCAGATGGCCCAGCACATCGCCCAGGGCCGGCAGCAGCACGGTATCGCGGGCACCCTGCACCATCAGCGCATAGGCCAGGTTGTTAACATCCTCCGAGGTAAGCGCAAAGTGGACCGCCTCCTGATAGTCGCCCAGGCCCTGCGCGTGCAATTTTTCGCGTAGCCAATACTCAACCGCCTTGACATCGTGGTTGACCTTGCGGTCCCAGACGGCGATGGCGGCGGCGTCGGCCAGGCTAAACTGGCGATACAGGTTGCGCAGCGCGCCAGCCTGCTGGCCATCAAGCTGCGGCACCAGGCTGATGCGAGCTGAGCGGCTGAGGAAAATCAGATACTCCACCTCGACGCGGACCCGATACTGCCAGAGCGCCGCCTCGCTAAAGTGCCCGCTCAGCACCGCCACATCCTTGCGGTAGCGGCCATCAAGCGGGCTGATGGCGGACAGTGTCATCTCATCGTGGGTTGATGTTGTCACAGGTTTCTCCAAAAAGTAGCTGGTTTAAGGTCAGCAGACCCTGACGGCATTGTACCACTCAGGGCGGCGCTGAGATGTTCGAAGGCAACAGGTAGCGCCGCCCTGGAGAATATCGATCTGTTCATAATCGTTTACATAATTCGCTTGACCCACGGGGTACAATAGATCAATCAGCCTCATCCGTCCATGCAAACGTCTATCCTTCCACATATTTAAGGAGATTGACCATGCATAGCACGATTTCAAACGACACCCGACCGGCCCGCTGGACCCTGCGCGACCTCGCGCTCGGCGCCCTGGCGGGAGTTATCGGCGGGCTGGCGATGGGCCTTGTGGGCATGCTTGTCGCCGCCGTGATGGGCTTCAGCGTCTGGAAGCCCCTCGCGGAGATCGCCGGCGTGTTCAGCCCGGCCCTCGCCTCCACCAGCCCCACCTTCAACGTTAGCGCCGTGCTGCTTGGCACCCTGGTCCACTTTGGTATCTCGGCAGTCCTGGGCATGGTGTTCGCGGCGGTCTTTCGCGGCATTTTCAATCTGCCCTCGTCGTGGGGATTTCCGCTACTGTACGGCTTTATCTACGGCATTGTGATCTGGTTTATCAGCAGCCAGATTCTGGCCAATGTGCTGATCTCAGGCCGCGACAACACGCCCTCGTTTATCGCCCAGCACCTCGTCTTTGGCGCCGTCACCGGGCTGGCCTTCGGGTTGCTGCGCCCGGCGCGTGCGTATCTGCCACGGTACTAGGGTGCAGTAGCTAGTCGCTCGTAACTCAGTGCTAATAAACTAAGCTGAAAGGCCAGCAGATTGCATTGTTGCAAACTGCTGGCCTTTTGCCTTTTGAGAGGCGCGAGCTTCGGGTTATCACGCCCCAGCTACTGGCGGCTGACGCTCATCTCTAGCCACTACATCAGCCGTTTGCGCCCCCAGACCTGCAGCGCCGCCAGCAGCGCCAGCCCGCCCAGCAGCGCCAGCGCCGCCAGATCGAGCCAGGCGATCCCGGCGCTGACGATCTGCGGCGGGTCGTACCAGTGCCAGGGGTTGATCAGGGCCAGCGGCGCGGCGCCGGTCCACGGCAGCAGATCGAGCACGAAGCCGCCCAGCACCACCGCGCTGCCCAGCCCGGCCGCCGCGCTGGCCCGCGTCTGGGTTGCGGCAACGAGCAGCGCGATCAGCCCCAGCACCGCGAACAGCAGCCAGCCGACCGCCGCCGCCAGCGCATACGGCGCCCAGTCAAGCTCGCGCCC
>JACCRK010000035.1 GCA_013813565.1 Herpetosiphonaceae bacterium | reverse complement strand
ATAGTGCATCGCGCTTGCGGCGGGCCTGGATGGATGGGCGGCGCAACTACTTCTTGGGCGACGACGCCTTCACCGCGATTCGAATCCCCGATGCAAAGACGGTCGCCAAAAAGAATGATCTCGATCTCGCCCCGACCGCCGCACTTGAGCGCCAGTCGCTTGAGGCAGTGCGTGCCTATGCCCGCGACGAGATCGACAGTGCCACAACCCTTGCGGCGGTCCGGGCCTATGCCGCCGTTACCGGCGACCTTAAGCCACAAGCCATTCGCGACTATCAGCACACGCTTGAGTCACGGCCGTGGCAGCAGTGCCCGTGCGCGATCTGTCGGGAGATAGGCGTCGAGGTGATTATTTTTCGGGGCAACAACCGGAATCGTCGGCGGGGCTTCCACAACACCTGGCAGCTCTACGAGCAGCTGCGCACGCTGTCCCCAGACGCGGCGCCGCCACCGTTTCAGGCCGAGCTGGCGCTATGATCGCCCAGTGCCTGGCGCGATCTGCGGCGATCTGTGCGCTGCTCGAGGCAACCTACCGCCAGCCTGAGCTTGGGAACAGCCAGGATCCCATCGAGGAGCTGGTCTATATTGTCCTCTCAACGATGACCACCGAGGCCAACTATCAGCGCGCCTTTGCCACGCTGCGTGAGCGCTTCCCGACCTGGGATGCCGTCGTGGCCGCACCCGTTGCGGCGATCGAGGACGCGATCCGGATCGGCGGGCTTGCGCCGACCAAGGCACAGCGCATCCAGGAGTTGCTCCAGCGCATTCGCGATCACTGGGGCATGCTGGACCTCAGCTTTCTGCACGCCTGGCCAACCTCCGAGATCCGCCGCTATCTCTGCTCCTTGCCGGGAGTTGGGTTCAAAGCCGCGACCTGTGTGACCGCCTACAGCTTTGGGCGCGATGTCTGTCCGGTCGATACCCACACCTACCGCGTGGCAATCCGCCTCGGCCTGCTGCCCCTCGGCACCCCTGAGCTTGGTCGGCGCAGCCACGTCGCCCTTGAGCAGAATCTGCCGGCTGGCGAGCGGCTGGGCTTCCATATCAATGCGATCGCGCATGGGCGCCAGCGCTGCCATCTGGAGCGCCCGCGCTGCGACGGCTGCCCGCTCCTGGATGTCTGCGTCGCCCCGGAGCATGGGCGCTACAGCCGGCGTGAGGCAGCCTCAGCCGTTGCAAACCCGCTCGACATCAATGCCCAGCGCGAGGAGCCCACGGCGGGCATCGGCGGCGCTGAAGTCGGCGGTTGAGCGGCCGGTCAGCTTGCTGATCAGCCACTTCGGCGCCACCCGCTGCCCATCCACCAGCACATACCAATCCCGGTAGCCCTGGATGCCCGCCTCTGTCGCGGCGAGCCCGGCCCGGGCCACCGCCAGCACCTCCTCACGCGAGCGCTCAATCAGCACGCCGGCAACCGTCGCACGACCAGCGGGCTGGGCGGGCGCTGCGATCCGTGCTGGAGGGGGGACCTTCGGTGGGCTGGCCGCGCCAAGCAGCCACCGTTTGACCTGGGAGAGCTTCTCGCCCATGGGGCCGCCGGCGACCGTCACCAGCGTGCCGACGGGCGTCACGAACTCCCAGCCGTCCAGCGCCTGCAGATACAGCTGGCTCAGCCCAAGGCAGCAGCGGTCATAGTCTCCAGCTTCAAGGAGCGACCGGAATCCCTGGATGGTGGCCTCATGGAGCTCCTGCGCTCGCTCTTCGGTCATTGTCTGCTCGTAGGTCGGGATCATGGTGCTTGCCGGAATCAGCCCGTACGCCGCCGAGAGCACATAGACATCAACATCCCCCACAAACAGGGGCTGCTCACGGATGACACTGCGAAGCACCTGCCAGAGCGGGCCGTCGTAGCGCTCCTGCGCCGGGAGCAGGTCGGCGTCGGCGCGCTTGCGGGCCGAGCAGGTCAGGATCAGCAGTCGTCTGGCCATCGCTATTCCACCACCGCCCGCACCTTGCAGCGCGCATCCCAGATATCGTCGATCTCGGCGGCGTAGCGGCGCAGGAGCTCCTCGGCAAAGCGCGGAATATCGACCTGCAGCTCCTCAAGGCCAACCGTTGCCACCGGCGTGCCCGCCGTCTGAATGTTGAAGCCGGTGTGGATCAGGGTTGAGGCCACGCTTGCCGTAGCGATCGACACCGAGAGCTTGCCGGGAGTTCCATCGGGACGATCGAGGTAGAGATCATCGCCGCGACGGGTAACCTGGCGGCCGGTCTGAACCTCAAGAATCTCTTTGGCCAGCACAATCAGCAGTCGCTGCCGATACACCGTCAGATGCAGGTCGGCGGAGAAGAACTCGGCAATGATGTGGAGCATGAGCGAGCTGTATATCGGCGCGTCAGCCTTGACGTCCTCGATATCGACCATCTCGCCAATCTCAACCCGGCAGCTGCCGGTGAACGCCACCGCCGTGTCGCCCAGAAGGTCAAAGCGGCGATAGAGCCAGTGCGGGGCAAGCTGGTGCCCGTCGTAGTGGATCGGTTCCTCGGTGTAGAACAGTATTTTCATCGCATCCTCTTGTGTGTATATGCCCGGCGCCGCTCATCATCTAGCTGGATCTCACGCATATTCGGTCGAGATGGCATAGGAGATCGGATCGACGGCACCGCACGACCGAAAGGCGCTGAGCCGCAGCTGGCAGGCGTCGCAGGTGCCACACGCCGCCTCGCCACCGAGATAGCAGGTCCAGGTGAGCTGGATCGGCACGTTAAGGGCCAGCGCCCGCCGGACAATCGCGGGCTTATCGTCCTCGATCAGCGGCCGCACGATCGAGAAAGGTCGCAGGGTTCCCAGCTGGAGCGTGCGCTCGGCGGCCGCCAGGAAATCCTCGCGGCAGTCGGGGTAGTTGAGCCCATCGGCCGCGTTCCAGCCACCGATTAAGATCGACGGTGCGCCAAGCAGCGCCCGCGAGGCCGCGTAGGAAAGAAAGATCATGTTGCGATTTGGGACATAGGTGGGGGCGATATCCTCATCGAGGGCGCTCAGATCGCGCCGTTGCGGAATGTTGCCAAGGTTCGTGAGCTGCGAGCCCTGAATGGGCGCCAGCTCAATCACCTCGTGCGCGATCCCGTAGTGGTGCGCAACCGCACGGGCGGCCGCAATCTCACGAATATGCCGCTGGCCATACGTGAAGGAGATTGCATACTCGATGGTGTAGTCGTGCTCAAGCGCCCAGGCAAGCGCCGTGACCGAGTCCAGCCCCCCGCTGAGCAGCATCAGCGCCGAGGAGGAATGCGTGTTATTCGATTGGATCATACGGCTACCACCTTCAGAGCACAGACAGCGTCAAGACGCTGGATTATAGCATAGCTCACAGTCTACGACGGGTATAGATAAGGGTCTGCACAGCGGAGTCAGACCATGGGTGGTGATCATGTATACTATAAAAATCACCCTATTCACTATGGAGATTCACAGATGGCTCAGGTTAGCTTAATTGGTTTATATCTGATCGCGATCGTCGCCGCGAATTTGATCGTTGCCCGCTTTGGACCGTCGACCGCAATTATCAACGCGTTCCTCTTCATTGGGCTTGATATCACCGCCCGTGATCGGCTGCACGACCTCTGGCGGGGGCGCCAGCTGTGGCTTCGGATGGCCGTGCTCATCGCCGCTGGGTCCCTGCTCAGCTGGCTGATGAGCGGCGCGGCAGGCAAGATCGCTCTAGCATCGTTCATTGCCTTCGCCGCCTCCGGGGCGGTCGATACAATCATCTATACGCTTCTTCGGAAGAAAGCTTGGATGGTGCGGGTCAATGGCAGCAATGTTGTGAGCGCCGCCGTCGACTCGATCATCTTTCCCTGGCTCGCGTTTGGTAGCCCGATCTGGTGGGTGGTGCTTGGGCAGTTCATTGCCAAGGTTGCTGGCGGGGCCATCTGGGCATTCCTGATTGATCAAGTCACCCGCCGCCGATCGGCCAAGCTGGCATAGAGGAACTCGGTCTAAAACACCAGGGGCGTAGATACTAATTTATCTACGCCCCTGGTGTTTTAGGTAATCTTTATCCAATCCAGCAATAGGTCATCGAGAGGGAGATCTAGAACCTCGACCAAACGTAGTATCAAGGCGACTGATGGTAGTTTCCGTTGATGCTCAATGGCGCTGACAAAAGCCTGGACCTTTAGTTCCAGCTGTTGGGCAAGTTCTGCCTGGCTCCAGCCCCGCAGGATTCGTAGCTCCCTGACCTTTGATCCCAGCAGCTTGATCTCGCCACTCCAATCACTCGGCACGACAACAGATTGTGGTGACCCAAGCGGGATAGAGTCTTGCAAAAGGTAGTCAGGGGATACGTGAAATATCCAGGTAAGTCTAGCAACGAGATCTACAGTTGGTGATTTCCTACCTGCCTCAAGATGACTAATATGTGATTGGAGAAGGTTGGTGTGCTCAGCAAGAGCGGTCTGTGTCATTCCAGCCTGGGTGCGTATAAGGTTAAGTTTGGCTCCGAATAGACGAGGCATTCAGCCCTCAATGGGAGCCGCTTGACAGACATTCTGAGTACGGGTATATTATGACTATAGGTATTGAAACCTAACTGGTCCTGAATCGTCATGCTCTCTCGGCTCCCCAAGCAGCGAGGCTGACGATTCAGCGTCCAGTACTTCAGCAGAGCCTATTGTATCATGAGGGCTGCTGCGGCTCCCACCACCTCCCCTGCGGAGAGTTCTCCTCTTTTTGAGGCTGGTCAATCTCGGATGATGATTGAGAACGAATGTCCAGCCTTATTTTTGTTCGTGATGCATCTGGCCGACCACTTATGCCAATGGCTCCTGCGCATGCACGCAAGCTGCTATCTCAAGGGAAAGCTCGACGAGTCCCCCACCACGCCTTTACCATCGTGCAGCTGGAGACACATGTTTGGCGACCATCGCTATCACCTGTTGTTCTAGGCATCCAGCACAATTACTTTCAGAGCCACTTTTGGGTACTTAGCCACCCTAAGTCCAGCTACCTCCCCTTGATGTACTTTCAAACTAGCTTGCTACCGCCTCCCAATCTGCCTTGGCTGACTGAGCGAAATATAAACAAACACGACAATGCTGCGCAGCAATCACTGTCACTTCAGGTAGCAACAACCGCTGTGAACACACTCCACACGCTTTTACCGATTAGCACAATCTACATCTTTTCTTCCAAGCAACACTGGCATCAGCACGCTCGACTTATGCACGCTACTCGACAGACATCACGAGCGCAGGTCGAACGGCTACTCCTAGCGCAATCAACCCAAGCATCATCAATGCATCGTCAGCTCCAAGCATTTGTGCAACAGCCATCTATTGCGCATGGCGCTTTTGTGATGATTCCGACATCACCTTCCTTGAAGGATTATTTCCGGTATCTACCGAAAGGGAGAGCGATGAAATCGAATGGATTTGCGGTAGGCAGCAGTGATAATGGCCTGTACGCTATTGAACCTTCAACATTGAGCACGTGGTTGCCTTACTGGGAAACGTTCCAAAGTATCCAATGGAACCAGATCTCGATTCCGAGCGAGCTTATCTATCCACTGCATTTCAACGAAGCATGCACGTTTATCCCCATCCGCGTACAGAGTAACCGCCCCGCTATCCAAGAGAATTTACATAATGCGGAGCAGTGAGTGGATTCTCAAGCCAAATATAGCTCTGGTACAACCACGAGCACCTCCCACGGCAGATTTCGCTTGACGGCTGATCGCTTATGTCTTATATACTTCTGGCACACTAGCGCGCTGTACGATCCATGTACATCACGCCTTCTACTTGCGACGCCCTTCCGTCGGCTGGGTTCGTGCGTTGAGATATATGCACCGCAAGGCTGGAAGTCTCAAAGTGGAGATTACGGTATGCAACGATCTTGTGATTTCAAGAGCTAGCATGTTAACGTTGTCTGTCACTTCGATAAGGGCGCTGAAGAGTGCTCTAGCTGAGATGCTCATCTATGATTGCTGTATCACTTGACGATCTTGAATTTGATCCAGGCGCTCAGCACATTGCTGAGCAGCGTCTGTCAATCCTACTGCATCATTTTGGGCTATGGTCCCACGACGATCCCAGCTGGCGTGAGTTTGCTACCAATGCCGACACTCGCCAGCTACTCCTCCACGATATACGTGCACAGCTTCAAACAACCTCTCTGCTATGGTTCCAGCGGCTCCATTCGGTGGCAATCGATTTTGGAATGGACCCGCAGATTATTAGGGAAATTGCCAGTAGCTGTCGAGGACGCGGTTGGTTTGATATACCGAATGGTGTGTCCCAGCCCACTCGACCCCAGATTGCCGACATTCTCCCAAGATTGACAGCGATTCTTGGGCCTCACGAAACGGTCTCGCAAAGAGCCCAGGAGCTTTTCAGCTCGGGACTGTGTCGAGATATTCAAATAGGCCGTTCTGTTGCCCAAACATTCTTGCAGCTACGGCTGCAGGAGCGAGCCGCTACGATTATCCACTCGGTGTTGGCCTCCTGGCACTCTAGCGGGAGCATAGGATTGTTAGCCCGGAGTAGCTATGATTGCTTTGCGGAGTTGACGGCAGTCTATCAGTTTATAGACCGGAACTTCCACGACCTGAGCAAAAGTCTACACACTGAGATCTATACTGATGTTGTAGCTTTGAAACGCAGTATCTGCACTATCCATCCCCCACTTTGGCATCTCAATTTGCTCACCGAGCCGCCACATACGTCATCGCGCCTTGCCTACAAAGGGCGTTTGTTTCCACGGTTCCGAAGCGCTTTTGTTAAGGCAATAAGTGATTTACGTCATTGTTCCCCAGAGGATGCTGTACGTTTGCTCGATCTTTATTGCGATCGCGGGGTGGAGGGGCTGATTGAATGGAGAAGTATTGATGTTGCGCAGTCCCAATGTCAACACCGCTTGAACGCTAATCTTGACGATGTGTGCCGTGGTCTAGCAGCTGAAGTGAAGGCTGAAATCCGACTCCACATAGATCATATACTGGCCGCAGCAGCATCGCTCAATATGCCCTTATCGCTTCATACACTTCTTCTCGATCCACCATCAAGCCCTCGCCGGCGGAGACTTAAGCGACGGCTTAACAGAACACGAAAACGCCAGTCCGATGTTGCTGTGACTGCTACGCAGCTTGCATCAGCTTACGCTGAACGGGCAAGCCTTAACAAACCAGAGGCTAAATTTCGGATCCACGCATTTATAACCTATGGCCCTATTGGTCTTCTTCCACCATCATTATGGCAGAGCAGTATTGATGCTGACATGTTTGAGTGGCTTAAACTGATGAAACTTGGCCATCCAGAGGGTTCTGTGCGCTGGGGCGATATTTATACTCAGGCTGCTATCTATAGCAACGAGTATGATCTTCCCACCTATTCATCGCAAATTCTCCACTCCATCTACAACAGTATTGATAAAACACGGTATTGGCACGGTGGAAAAGGGTTAGTTGTGCTGAAAGTGCATCAGCGTTTTCCAACAGTGATCACCAGCCGTCCTCGGCTGAACGCTGAGTGGCTCGTCCGCTCCTGCCGACTCCCGATCGCCATCGTGCCTAATACTAAAGATAGCTACCTCACGCTGGTTGCCGATAGCGAGGCGCAGCTCTCTTTAGGATTATGGCTATCTTCGACACCTCCCACCAAAGTGGAGATTGGGATAGCAATCTATCAGGCTATTTGGCATATTGGATCGATTGATTTTCCTATTCGTGGCATTCCACAGGCAATCAACATACCCGCTGCATTGGTAGATGATGATATAGATGATCTTCAGCGCGCAGCAACATACTTGCTGACCAAGATTGATATTGATCAAAAGCCTTCTATGCGGGGCAAACGACGCATTATTGAGTGCCTAACAAATCTTCAACTGTGGGCAGAAGAGATCAACAATCAAACACCCAGGTCATTTATTCCACTCACACAGCTAATGCGTGAGCTTCTGGATCGGCTGGTAGAACATAGCTTTCCCTTTCATCGTCAAGATGTGGTTCCAGCATCTATCCGGCGTACCGGACATGCCCTGCCAGGGAGTAGCACACCAGCGGCTGGCTGGCTGCTGCCCAGGCTTGGCACAGCGACACCAAGCAATGGGATAATCAATATCAGTGGAGCTAGATATGTTGTTCCTAAAGAAGTTGCGAATGGCAGACTACTTCCCTATCGAGCACTACCAGTTTTCTTTCCTGAGGATGACGAGGCAGGCGCTGTCCAGCCTATGTTTTTAGAGCTGACTGACACCAGAGGGGCTCGATTGATATTCTGTACACCGCTCCAATAGACCCATATATCTATGTGCTTGAGGACTTCTATCTACTGATTGAGAAAGGTGGCGATGATGACAAAGCATAAATCCGTACTCCTTCTCTCCGATCTTATTTCTGTACGTTCTACCCGCGTGCGGGAGCGATTAACTCTTGATGAAGTACCCGAAGAGGATCGTTCTCATATTGTGAGGCTTGCGCAAGGTGTTGAGCGCATTATCCAAGATGCTCAGCATAATGATGGTATTGTGAATAAGGAGGATGTCAAAGAAGTTGCCAAATCAGTTGGTATTCTTCCACATCAGGTAGTGAGCTCTATCAAACAG
>JACCRK010000028.1 GCA_013813565.1 Herpetosiphonaceae bacterium | reverse complement strand
TCGCGGGCGACCACGACGGCCAGGGTCGCGCTCGCGGCGGCCGTGGTCGCCCGCTGCTGGTCGCTGCGAGCCAGCGACAGCCCCGCGTGGAAATAGTCTAGCGCACGGTCCACCTGCCCAAGCCGGTGCTCGCCGAGTCCCATATAGAACAGGACAGGACACTCAAACGCGGTATCGTGCTCCTCGGCGGCCAGGCGCCGCGCTTCATCGAAGCTTGCCAGAGCCTCCTGATAGTCACCGGCGGCCATCTGTAGCCGTCCACGCGCCAGCAGCACCCAGCGCCGATTGTTGGCCTTCAGAATACGCAGGGTATTGATCGCCTCCTCAAGCAGCGGAACAGCCCGCCCATAATCGCCCTGCTCCACATAGCTCCACCCGATTGACCCGGTCATCTCGGCGACGTGACGCTGGTCGCCCAGCTCCAGGGCCAGGTTCCGCACCTCCTCAAACACCGTGCGCGCCGGCTGATGCTGGCCCTGGATCAGCTGTATCTGGCCGATATGTTGCATGATCAGCAGCATGCCCCAGCGGTGGCCCAGACTAGAAAATGTGGCCTGGCATTCGAGGAGCAGCGCCAGCGCACGTTGGTCATCGCCCTGGCGGAAGAACACCTGGGCCAGGTGGTTGCGCGACCAGGCCAGCTCCTCCAGGTCGCCAAGGGCTACAAAAATCTGAATGGACTGTTCAAAGCAGGTGGTGGCGCGCAGATACTCCTTGTAGCGCACCGCCACCTGGCCGACGCCCTGAAGCGCCAGGCCAATGCTCCGTGGGTCGTCCACGGCACGTGCGGCCTGCAGGCTGGAGTCGAACAGGACACGGGCGGCATCGACCTGCTGGAGATCATTGGTCAGCCAGCCTGCAGCCCACGCGGCCTTGCTCCGCAGCCGGCTGGGCGGCCGTCCCTGACTCCGATCCAGCTCAAGCGCCGCCTCCAGCCAGCGCCGCCCCTCATACAGAAAGTGCCGAAACTGCCAGAATTTCCAGACCGCGCCGGTAAAGCGCAGGGCGCCCTCCGCATCGCCCTGGGCCAGCAGCCACTCCAACGCGCCGCGCAGATTATCGTGGCAGGCGGCGAGCCGATTGAGCCAGTGCTCCTGCTCCGGCCGGGTGAGGAGCGGCTCGGCCTCCTCGACCAGCGCCAGATAGTAGCGTGCGTGGCGATCACGCAGCGCCTGCTCCTCGCCCTGCTCGGTCAGACGCTGCAGTGCATACTCGCGGAGCAGCTCAAGCATCTGAAAGCTGGAATGCTCCTCGCCCGGATGCTCCTTGATCAGACTTTTGTTGAGCAGCGAGACGACAAAGATCATCAGCTCGGCATAGCCAGGCTTTGGCCGAAGACAGATGGCCTCGGCCTCCTCCAGCGTCCAGCGCCCGCGAAAAATCGCCACCTGGCGAAAGGTCTGCTGCTCCGCCGGGTCGAGCAGATTGTAGCTCCAGTCGATCAGCCCCTGTAGACTCCGCTGGCGGGCCGGCAGGTCGACCCCGCCGCTGGTGAGGAACGGCAGGCGCTCGCCAAGGCGGGCCAGCAGCTGGGCGGGGCCGAGCCCGCGCACCCGTGCGGCCGCCAGAATAATCGCCAGTGGCAGGCCATCAAGACGCCGGCAGATCTCGGCGACGATCGGCGCGTTGGTGACCGTTAGCTGAAAGGTGGCCGAGGCCATCTGCGCCCGTCTGACAAACAGTTGCACTGCGCTAAAGCCCAGCGTCCAGCCGACCAGCTGCTCCATGTCCAGCGGCGCGTCGTCCGGGTCGGGGCAGGCGAGCGGCGCCAGCGAAAAGATGATCTCGCTGTGGAGCTGAAGGGCAAAGCGGCTGGTGATCAGCAGCTTGAGACGGGGACAGGCCGTCAGCAGCCGGCCCAGCAGCGGCACGCACTCAACCAGGTGCTCCAAGTTGTCCAGCACCAGCAGGAGTTCATGGCTGCGCAGCACATCGATCAGCTGCTCCAGCGATGGCTCAGACTGGCTCAGCAGCAGGCGCAGCTCTTCAAGAATGACCGCCGGCAAGCGGGCCGCGTCATCCTGGTTCGAGAGGGCGACAAAGCTTACGCCAGCGGTAAAGTGCTGGGCGATTTCGCTGGCCAGCCGCAGCGCCAGATGGGTTTTGCCAACTCCTCCCGACCCAATCAGCGTCACCAGACGGGTGGTTGGGCGCAGCACCTGCTCTTTGAGCTGCTGGAGCTCCAGGTCGCGGCCGATCAGCGGGCCCAGGTACATGAGCAGCGGCTCGGCATTCTGCGCAGTCCTGGCGGCGGGGGGGAACTGTTGGACCGCAGGGGAACCCACCGGGGCATCATAATCGATCCGCTGGCCACTGTTTGCCAGCGGCACCCGTGCGGCGCGCACAAAGGCCTCCCGATCTGCGGACGGGATCGCTAAAAATTGCGCCAGCCGCTCGGCCAGCGCCCGCGACGGTCGGCGGATCCCCTGTTCGAGGCTGGCGAGTGTCGTGGTTGCGCACCCAACCAGTGCTGCTAGCTCGGCACGGCCCAGACCCAGGTCCTGGCGGCGCTCCTTGATGAACTGATGAAAAGGTAGGGTGGGCTGCATCACAGTACCTCACGTACCGAGAGTGTTTTGAGATTCAGAACGTATCATAGCAGTTTCTGGGACACCGATCATTGCGGTCGAGAGCTGGCCGAATCACATACCGATCTCCGATCCCCGATCCCAGCAGGGCATGGGCAACGTCAGCCCTCACCCCACCTGCGAGCGGGCACCCGCCATCGCGCTGGAGCGGGGCTGGGGGTGCGGTCAGAATTGGGCCGTGCCAATGGACGTTGCCCATGCCCTGCCGATCCTGGGTTCACACTAGCTACCGTAATACAACCGTCATCCATCGTGCTGGCATGGGCCAGAGCGCAACGGTATGCTGGAGGCAGTACATTTGGAGAAACCGCTATGGCTCGTCATTCTTCGCAGCAACCTGGGTTTAGGCCGGCCGCCACTGGACCGCTGCGGCGGGCGCTGCGCTGGGATGCGCGGCTGCCTCGTCCGCTGCTGCTGCTGCTGGTGCTTGATCTGCTGCTGCTCGTCCCGATCCCCTTCCTGCTGCCCCGGATGCTGGCCACGCCCACCCCGGCGCCAGCAGCGAGCGTCGTCACAGCGTGGCCGCCGCTGACCGCCCGGCTCAGCCAGTCTGAGCCGCTGCCGGCGGGGACCCCGGCGGCGCGCACCGGCCGCGAGGCGCCCCAACCGCTGCCACTCCTGATCAACCCGCTGCGTCTGCAAGATGCCACCAGCGCCGATAGCAACATCATCGCCGCCGTGCTGGGGCACACAGCACCAGCGCTGGCGGCCCAGACCATCGATGTCGGCGGTGGGCTGCGGCAATCGCTGGCGAGCATAATCACTGGCCAGGCGCTGCGCTGGAACCTCAACCCGCAGGTGCTGCTGGTGCTGCTGGAGACCCAGAGCCAGCTGCTCTCAACCCCAAATCCGACCACATCAACCCTGGCGCTGGCACTGCGCGGCCCAGCCTCACAGCCCGGTCTTGGCCCCCAGATCAACTGGGCCGCGCTGGAGCTGCGGGCGGGGCTGCTGGAGCCGGCGCGGGATTCGCTTCAGCTGATTGATGGCAGTGCGTACAGCCTGCCAGACGGGCTGGATCAGGCCAACTACGCGCTGCTGCGCTTTCTGGCCCAGACGCACACCCGCGCCGAGCTGAACGAGCTGCTGGGCAGCGGCCCGCGCTCGTGGGTGGCGCTGGCCCAAAAGGTGATGGGCGATCCGCGCTCCACGCCAATGCTGGTAGCGATCGATCGACCGTTTTTGCGCCAGCCCTTCGATGGCCCGCTGCTGCCGACCGCCCGCTTCGACCATCACTATCCGCTGGTGCAGGCCGATGGCCAGATGCTGGGCAACGCGAACACGCTGGCGCTGGGCTACGATGGCCACAATGGCTGGGACTACGAACTGGCCAGAGACACCCCGGTGCTCGCCGCCGCCGCCGGGCGGGTGCTGTATGGCGGGTGGATGGACAACGGCTGCGCGACCCCGGCAGGCGTGGTGGTGCTCCAGCACGCCAACGGCTATCGCACGGGCTACTGGCATCTTGGGCGGGTTGATGTTGCGGCGGGCGACGATCTTGCCGCTGGGGCGGCGCTGGGGCTGGCGGGCAGCAGCGGGTGTGCGCAGGACGTGCATCTGCACTTCAGCGTCCAGCGCCTTGGTCGCGACGTTGACCCGGCGGGCTGGTGCCAGGCGAGCGCCGACCCGTGGGCCAGCCACCCGGTCGGCGCAGCCAGCCGCTGGCTCTGGCGGGATCAGATCGACGCCTGCGCCCTGCCCGCCAACGTTATTATCGCCGACGACAGCGATCCGGCGACCACGCTGGTGCAGGGTGAGGGCTGGAACCTGACAGCGAGCGGCAACTATGGCGGCGCGCGCTGGGCGACCGGGGCGCTGACCGCCAGCGCCAGGCTGAGCTGGCGACCAGCGGTGCCAGCGCCAGGCCGCTATCAGCTCTATACCTTTATCCCCAACGCTGCGGCCGAGGGCGGCCTGGCGGTGTACCAGATCGCCCACGCCGACGGTCGCACGCTCATCCCAGTGGTGCAGCGTGAGCACGCCGGGAGCTGGGTCAGCCTGGGGAGCTTTCGGCTGCTGGCGGGCCAGAGCAGCCGGGTCGAGCTTCACGCCGCCGATGGCACCGCTGGTGTCCCGCTGTGGTTCGACGCGATCGCCCTTGAGCGGGAGTTGGTAGCTAGTGAACAGTAGGCTAGCAGCTAGTGATCAGCAGCTAGTAGTGATTTAAGCCACTAGAAAGCCTAAAAAAGCACTAGCTGCTCGCTACTACTCACTCGTCGTAACATTGCTCAGGCTGGGAACGGCGGCGACCCAGATTGGCCCGGCGGGAAACACAATCTCGGCGTCCTGCTGATCGTAGAAGCGCAGCGGGCCGATCTCGCTATCCTTGCGCCAGGTTGCCGCGATCTGGGTGCCGTTGGCAAAGACCAGCGCTGATCCCTCGCTAATCACGACCTGGTCGATGCGGCCCTTCGGATCGCCGGCGATCGGCGCCTCCTGAACCTCCATCACCGTCACGCTCTTGAACGAGAGCTGCTCGCCGCTGACGGCATCGATGTGGGGTGTCTGGCCACGGAAGCGGAAGTACTGATTGGTGGTCGAATCATAGGTCCAGCGGACGAATGCCTCGGGGTACAAAAAGTAGTAGCGCAGCCGATTGACCGGGTTGGCGCGGCCGAGGGCCGGATTATCGGCAGCGAACAGATAGCCGACCTCGCTCACATCCGCGTCCGCGCTGGCGGCGGCCCGATCGGCAACGTAGCGCTCGATCTCCGGCTGGCTGCTGTAGAGATTATGCGGCGCCAGGCGATTGCGATCGCGGCGGGAGTAGTCGAAAATCCCCCGGTCCTCCAGCGTCACCAGGTCAATATCGATCACCAGCGTGTTGTCATCGCTGGTGAGCCGCTCCAGGCCAGCGGGGCTGCCGCCGGCGTGGGTGTAGACTGCCTGGAAGCCCATCGCCCACTGGACAAAGTACAGTCGCGCCGAGCGGATTGGGCCAATATTGCCCTCGACTGGCTTGATCTCTGGCGCATAGATCGCCATGTAGCGGGTAACGCCGTACTCGGCCAGCGCCTCGAAGACCAGCGCCGCCTCATCAAGGCCGGTCTGCGGATAGGCATCGGGGTGATTGTCGATCATGGCCATAAGTGGGCGTTTGGTCAGCGCGCCACGGGCCAGCGCTGGCCGCCCGCCGTTGGTGGTGATGATGGTTGGCGTGGCGGTGGTGGCCGGGGCGGCAGTGGTGGCCGAGGTTGGAACGCCCGTTGGCACGACAACCACAGGCAGCGCGGTGGACGAAGGTTGTGTGCTTGGCACAGCCGCAACGCTGGTCGGGTTGGTTGGGGCAACGGTTGGTGCCGCCACGCCGCCACATGCCCAGAGCAGCATCCCAGCTAGACACACAGATATAAAACGACGAGCCAAGGGAGTGCCTCCAATTTAATCTCCAGGGAAGATAATCCGTGGGGTTGGGTTATTCAGGCAGGGGGTGGTTTGCCCGATTCGGGATCGATTGATGTGGCTGAGTCACCATGTCAGATGGTAGCGCTGGCAGCAGCCCGGCGGTGAGGCCGGGCTACGCAGCGGACGCTGAGCGGTCTGGGCGGCGCTACTGCCGCTTGATATTGATAAAGGTCAGCTTCCAGACATCGTTTTCCTTGATCAGCTCGGCATCATAGGTGCCGTTGGGTGCCGAGGCATACGTGACGTTGCCCGAGACCTTGGCGGTGGTGCCGTTGGAGGTGCTCGAATTGACGCTAAATGAGGTGCCCGTGCCGATGCTTTGGTAGCCATCGAACAAGTCACGGCGGGCCACGAGGCTGGCGATATCAGCATCGCTGACCAGCTCGGCGTCCTTGGAGGACTGAGCAATGTACGATGCGGCGGTGGCCGCATCATCATTCCGGCCCGCCACCATAAACGAGTCGATCGTCTTTTGAATGGCATCAAGCTCGCCTTTGCCCAGCTGAAAGATATAGAAGCCGCCCGCGCCACACACCACCACTAACAGCGCGACGCCGATTAAGATGTTGCGCATCAGCTTGCTTTTGCGGGGCGGCGGCGCCGGCGGATAGCCGCCGCCAGCATAGCCGGGCTGGCCGTAGGGCTGCTGTGGCTGACCATACTGCTGTGGAGGTTGCACTGGTTGTTGAGCCCCCTGCGGCTGTCCATACTGTGGCTGTCCACCCTGCGGCTGGCCATACGGATCGTTCTGTCCCATTCTGTGCCTCCTTGAGTTGAAACCCCTGTCGGAAGAACTACCGACAGTCCTGGCCGTCCAGCTTACTTTTCGTAAGGCTGACCAACTGCAGCAGGTGGCCGGGCCCGGCCAATCACTCCCGCCAGCACAATAATTGTCACAATATACGGCAACATTTGCAGAAACTGCGGCGGCAGCCCAATGTTATCCTGCACTTTGAGCTGCAGGGCGTTGGCCGATGAAAACAGCAGCGCGCCGCCAAAGGCGCCCAGCGGGGTCCACTTGCCGAAGATCATCGCCGCCAGCGCGATAAAGCCCGCGCCATTGGTCATCAGGTCGTCGAAGCGGAAGGTCGACTCCAGGCCAAACCAGGCGCCGCCCAGCCCGGCGATCATGCCGCCAATCACCACGTTGCGAAAGCGCATCCGATTGACATTGATGCCGACTGTGTCGGCGGCCTTGGGGTGCTCGCCGATCGCCCGCGTGCGCAGGCCCCAGACAGTTTTGAACAGCAGCACATGCATCAGCCCAACCAGCAGCAGCATCATGTAGGTGATCGGCTTGTGGTTGAAGAAGATCGGCCCAATCAGCGGAATCTCCGACAGCAGCGGGATCGGCGCGTTGGGCAGGCCCGACCGCACCGGGCTCTCGTAGCTAATCAGAAAGTTCGAGCGCACATAGCCGGTCACCCCAATCGCCATAATGTTGATCACGGTGCCGCTGATGATCTGGTCGACCTTGAAGCGAATCGAGAGCAGCGCGTGCAGCGATGCCATCAATCCCCCGGTCAAAATCGCCGCGACTACCCCAATCCACACCGGCATGGCCCCGGCGTTGTTAAACAGGTTGCCCATGATCAGGGCGAAGGTGTAGCCGGCGCACGCGGCCGCCAGCATCATGCCCTCGATGCCGATGTTGACCACTCCGGAGCGCTCGCAGACCAGCCCGGCCAGCGCACCAAGCACCAGCGGCGTGGCGATGCGAATAATGCGCGACAGCGTATCCGCCAGATCCGCGCCGCGGGCGGCGGCCCCGCCGGCCGTGCCCCACAGCAGAATGCTGATGAAGCTCATCACAATCACGATGCTCATATAGGGTGCAATGCCCCGCCGCTCGGGGTTGCGGGCGATCAGCGCGCCCCCGCCAACGATCAGCAGCCCGCCAACCACCAGCACGGTCAGCAGGGTTGGCAGGGTAATGGTGGTAATCGGTGGCTCGCTGGGCTTGTTGCCGGGCTTGGGAATATACAGGCGGCTGGAGTAGTCCCACACCGATGCCGGCGCCCGATCAGGGCTGGCCGTGCGGGCCTGTTCCAGCTTGCGATTAAGATTTGAGTCGACGGTGAGCAACAGCAGCAGCGTCAAAACTATGCCCAGCACTCCCACTCCCCGGGCGCGTGTCCAGAATTTCATACAAACCTCAACTCAGAAGGCAACAATTAAACAGCGTTGTTAATATTTCCTCAATGCGCTTACTTGCCCCAGCCGCGGGAAAAGACCATGCCGCCACCATCGGTGCGCTTGATCCGATACAGCCAGCGGACAATCTGGTCGGCTGCAATGAAGATAATCACCAGCGCCTGAATAATATTGATCAGGTTGCTCGAAATCCCGGAGGCGATTTGCATCGCGCCGGCGCCCTGGCGGAGCGCACCCCAGAAGATTGCGGCCGGGATAATCGCGATCGGGTTGCTTTTTGCCAGCAGGGCGATCGCAATGCTGTCGAAGCCCAGTCCGCCGGAGAACACCGACTTGAGGTTGTGGTCCAGCCCCAGCACCTGCCCGGTTCCGGCCAGGCCGGCCAGCGCACCCGAAAGACCCATCGTCAGCACGAAGGTGCGGGTGATGTTCATCCCGGCGTAGCGGGCGGCCTCTGGATTGGCCCCAATCGTCCGAATCTCAAAACCCGTCGGGGTGCGGCGCAGCAGCCACCAGACAAAGGCAACCGCCAGCAGGGCGATCAGCAGGCCGCTGTGGATGCGCAGATCCCAGGTTGAGCTGGTCGTAGGGACAAACGGCAGGTAGTTCTGGCCTTCGGTCAGGTCAGCGCTGCGCACAATCCCAACAAAGCGCGGCAGCGAGGCCGATTCCTGGATGTAGGGGGTGCGCTGGAGCGAGGCCCCCTGCGCGCGCATTGGCCCATTGACAATCATATAGTCGAGCACACGCAGGGCGATATAGTTCAACATAATCGTGTTGATCACTTCATGGGCGCCGGTTTTCGCCCGCAGATATCCCGGAATTGCGCCCCAGATCCCGCCGGCCAGCGCGCCAGCCAGCAGGGCCAGCGGCAGATGGATAAGCGTTGGCAGGCTGGCGACGCCCAGCCAGGCGGGCAGCCACACGCCGACGGCGGCCGCGCCAATGGCGCCCATCAGCAGCTGGCCCTCGGCGCCGATGTTGAACAAGCCGGCCTTGAAGCCCAGCGCCACCGCCAGCCCGGCCAGCAGATACGGCGTGGACTCGACCAGCGTGTTCGAGAGGGCGATCGGAATGGTGCTAGGATCGGCCCAGTTGCCAAAGGCGCCGACAAACAGCCCCTTGAAGGCATTGATCGTGACTTGAATGCGGGTGCCTTTTTCCGCCGGAGCCGAGAAAAAGACAATCACGGCGCCAATCAGCAGCGCGGTCAGAATGGCCAGCAGCGGCACAATCCCTTCGCTGATCCAGCTGAGCCGCCGCCGTTGGGGCGGGGCATCGCCGCTGGGTGGAGTTGGCTGAACGACCACATCGGCGGAGGTTTGGGTTGGATCGCGCTGGTCGTGAGACGACGTTGGATCAGCCATGCGCTCCCTCTTTCTGTACAGTTGCCGCCAGGTTGCTGCGGCCTTGCGATGACATAATATGACGATATCTAGGCATTGGCCGGCTCCTGCTGCACACCTGCCATAAGCAGGCCAATGCGCTCGCGGGTTGCCTCGGCAGCGGGCAAGGTAGCCATGATTTCACCGTGATACATCACGGCAATCCGATCGGCGAGCGACAACACTTCATCAAGCTCCGCCGAAACCAGCAGCACCGCGACGCCGGAGTCACGCTGGGAGATAATCGAGCGATGGATAAACTCGATCGAGCCAACATCGATGCCACGGGTGGGCTGGGCGGCGATCAGCAGCTTGTTATCGCGGGTAAACTCACGGGCGACAATAATCTTTTGTTGATTGCCGCCGGATAATGAGCCGGCCCGCGTATCCGCCGAGGGCGTGCGCACGTCGAAGGTTTTGATCAGCTTTTCGGCGTTGGCGCGAATCGCCTGCTCGTTCATTGTCAGGCCGCTGGCGAAGGGCGGCTTGTAGTATGACGACAGCACCATATTGTCGGTGATGCTGTAGCTGAGCACCAGCCCGGTGCCTTTGCGATCCTCGGGAATGTAGGCGACGCCCTGCTCGGTGATGGTCCGGGGTGAGCGTGAGGTAATATCCTGCTCAAGCAGCCTGACCTGGCCGCTGGCAATCGCCTGCAGCCCGGTGATCGCCTCGACCAGCTCGGTCTGGCCGTTGCCCTGAACCCCGGCAATGCCCAGCACTTCGCCCGCCCGCACTTCCAGCGAGACATTGTTGAGCAGGGTCAGTCCGCGGTCATCGCGCACGGTCAGTCCATCGACCGCCAACACCACCGCGCCAGGGCTGGCCGGTTTTTTCTCGACCTGGAGCACCACCTCACGCCCAACCATCATCGCCGCGAGCGAGCGGTCGGTCGACTCGGCCGGCAGCGCCGTGCCCACCACCCGGCCCCGGCGCAGCACGGTGATGCGGTCGGCAATCGCCAGCACCTCGCGCAGCTTATGGGTGATAAAGATAATCGATTTACCCTGCGCGGCGAACTCCTTCATCACGCGAAACAGATCATCGGCCTCCTGGGGAGTTAGCACCGCTGTCGGCTCATCGAGGATAAGCATCCGCACGTTGCGATACAGGGCCTTGAGAATCTCAACCCGCTGCTGCACCCCGACCGGCAGCTCGCCGACGATCGCATCAGGCGGCACCTTGAGACCATACTGCTCCGATAAGGCCTTGACCCGCTGGCTGGCCCGCCGGCTATCGAGCAGCGGCCCATTGTGCATCTCGGTGCCAAGCATAATATTCTCGGTCACTGTCAGGGTATCGACCAGGGCATATTCCTGATGGACCATGCCCAGCCCCATCCGAATGGCATCAGCGGAGTTTTTGATCTTGACCAGCTGGCCATCGATCAGAATCTCGCCTTCGTCGGGATCGTACAGGCCGTACAGGATGTTCATCAGCGTCGATTTGCCGGCCCCGTTTTCTCCCAGAAACGCGTGGATTTCGCCCGGCATCAGGGTGAATGAGACGTGATCGTTCGCCAGCACGCCCGGAAACTGTTTGGTGATATCACGGACTTCTAGCGCGGGAATGTCGGTGTTGCTCACACGGCGCTCCTCTAGCTACTTTAAAAAAGGAGATTCAACAAAGGGGTGGTTCCTGATCAGAGGTCAATGGTTCGGAATAATCCCAGGCGCCGCTGCCCATCAACCACACGGTGTACTTGTGATATTTTTATCCTGAGTTTAGCGCAGATGATACCACACAAACGTCAAACG
>JACCRK010000368.1 GCA_013813565.1 Herpetosiphonaceae bacterium | reverse complement strand
TGTCGCCTGGGAACTGGCCAACAATGCCGCCGATATTCTGATAACCGAGAATATCGCCCGCCAGCAGGCGCAGCAGCAGCAGCTCCAGTCGCAGCGCGATCCCGCTCAGACAACCGAGCGCCAGAAGTTGGTGGATCTCCAGACACTGCTGGAAGATGAAGTGACCCAGTACGAGGACGAGATCGACGAGCTCCAAATCCAGCTGGCTGCGCTCCAGCCCAAGCAGGATACGCCCTCCGTTGAGCGGCGCCAGGAAGTGCGCGGAGATCTTGCCTCGGCACGTTCGCTACGCCTGCAGGCTCTGAGCAGCCTGGCGGAAACCCAGTCAACCCTGGCCGCAACCGCCGACACCGCGATCAGCGCCGATACCGCGGTGGTCGTCGATGCGGCTCCGCTGCCGTCGCGGCCGCTTTCCTCACGGATGCTCCTGAGTGTGCTGCTTGGCATGATCGTGGGCTTGATGGGCGCCTTAGGCATTGCGTTTCTGCGGGAATATCTGGATTACACCGTCAAAACCCCCGAGATGCTGGACGCAGTCTATGCTATGGCAACCCAGGGTGTGATTGGGGTGGTTCCGACCAAAAAGGATAGCAATGCCACCTATTCCCTGGTGACGGTGACTGATGCGCACTCGCCTACAGCTGAGTCATTTCGCTCACTGCGCACCGGCATTCAGATCAGCGGCGTCGACTCTGCTCTAAAGAGCGTGCTCGTGACGAGCGCCGGCCCTGGCGAAGGGAAAACGTTTGTTGCCGCCAACCTTGCCGTAACCATGGCACAGCTAGGCAAGCGGGTCATCCTGGTGGATACCGACCTGCGCCGGCCGATGGTCCACGAGGTATTTGGCATCCTGAGAACAGTTGGTCTGACCAACTATGTGGCCCAGCAGAACTACGACCTCGATGACATCATCAGGCCAACGCATATTGAGAACCTGTCGGTGGTCACATCGGGTGTGCTGCCGCCCAATCCCTCGGAGTTGCTTGCCTCCAAACGGATGCTGAGCTTGATGAAGGGCCTTGAGAAGCGCGCCGATTTCATCATCTATGATACGCCACCGGCGGCAACCGTTACCGATGCGGCGATCCTTGCTCCCCATGTCGATGGAGTGCTTCAAGTCGTGCGCGCCGGCGCAACACGGATCGACCTGGTGCTCCGCTGTAAGGCGCTGCTTGAGCGGGTAGGCGCCCGTGTGCTTGGCCCGGTGCTCAATCAGGTTAACCTCCAGGATATGGGCTACTATGCCTACTATTACCAGTCCGGCTACTCCTCAGACGACCCGCCACCGCCATCGACGCCAAAAGGCCTGCGCCGATTTCTACCCGGCCGGCGACGTCTGACGAAAGAGCAGCCACGTTCGCTTGTGTCGAACACCATTCCTGCCGTGCTCGATCAGAATCCTTCCCAGGACTAGCGCGGGATAACGCTCCTGTGGGTGCGCTGTCGATTGGTTGTGAGTGAGAAGCGGTATAGGGGGAGACTATGCAGACATACCTGGTAACAGGTGGCGCCGGGTTTATCGGCTCGAATATCGTCCGGGCACTGCTTGAGCAGGGCAAACATGTCCGGGTGCTCGATAACTTCTCCACGGGAAAGCGCGAAAACTTAAGCGCTATCCATTCGGAGATTGAGTTGATCGAGGGCGATATTCGTGACCTTGACTGTGTGCGCAAGGCCGCTAACGGGGTTGACGTTGTCCTTCATCAGGCAGCCCTGCCCTCCGTACCGCGCTCAATCGAAGATCCGCTGACCACCAACGAGGTCAATGTGACCGGCACGCTCAACGTGCTGCTGGCGGCGCGCGATGCCGGAGCGCGACGAGTAGTCGCAGCCTCCTCGTCGTCGGTCTATGGCAACAGCCCGACGCTGCCCAAGTCAGAGGATATGCCGGTTGAGCCGCTTTCACCCTACGCAGTCTCAAAGCTGGCCGCCGAGCGCTACTGTCAGTCATTTAGTCAGGTGTATGGCTTGCCAACCATCGCGCTGCGCTATTTCAACGTATTTGGACCCTACCAGGATCCAACCTCCTTCTATTCGGCGGTTATTCCCAAATTTATCACGATGATGCTGCGAGGGGAAAGGCCGACGATCAACGGCGATGGCTGCCAGACCCGCGATTTCACCTATATCGATAATGTGGTTGCCGCCAACCTGCTGGCCGCCGAGGCCGACCCGAGTATTTTCGGCTATTTCAACGCCGCCTGTGAGGACCGGATCTCGCTGCTGGCGCTGGTTGATGGCATCAACACGCTCCTAGCAACCGAGCTTCAGCCAGTACACGGTCCGTCGCAGCCAGGCGATGTCAAGGACTCCCAGGCCAGCATTGCGAAGATTAAGTCCGCGCTTGGCTTCGCGCCCGAGATGTCATTTCAGGAAGGCCTGGCTCGAACAGTGCTGTTTCTGCGCGCTCAGATGTCTTCAGCGCTGTTAGCGATTTAGAGAAAGACTGCATGACCGTTCAAGAAAACCAACTTCAGGAAGCCCGGCCTGTGCCACCTGCGCTGCGGAGCGAGCGCCCGCACATCCGGATCCAGGCCTCAAGCGGCTGGGTTTCGCTGAAGCTGCGCGAGCTGTGGGAGTATCGCGAGCTGCTGTACTTCCTGACCTGGCGGGATATCAAGGTGCGCTACAAGCAAACTGTGCTGGGCGCGTCCTGGGCGATCATCCAGCCATTTTTCACGATGATTGTGTTCAGCCTCTTTTTCGGTCGGCTCGGCAAGATGCCCTCCGACGGTCTGCCCTACCCGATCTTCAGCTACGCCGCCCTGGTGCCCTGGAGCTTCTTCGCCTATGGGTTGGCGCAGTCATCGAACAGCCTGGTCAGCAGCTCGAACTTGATCAAGAAGATCTATTTCCCCCGCCTGGCCATTCCCATCGCGACGGTGTTTTCAGGGGTAATCGACTTCATCCTGGCGTTTGTGGTGCTGCTGGCGATGATGCTGTGGTATGGGATTGTGCCCACGCTCAATATTATCTGGCTGCCGTTATTTGTGCTGCTGACCTTCGTCACCGCGCTGGGCGTTGGCCTCTGGCTGTCGGCCCTGAACGTCAAATATCGCGATGTGCGCTACGTGGTGCCGTTCCTGACCCAGTTCTGGATGTTTGCAACCCCCATTGCGTACTCCAGCAGCCTGCTCAGCCCGCCCTGGCGCACAGTCTATGGGATCAATCCCATGGTTGGGGTGGTTGAGGGCTTCCGCTGGGCCCTGCTGGGAACCGACACCCGCCCAGGCCCAATGATCCTGGTCTCGTCGATCGCCGCTCTTCTCATTCTGGTCAGTGGCGCGTTCTACTTCCGCCGCATGGAGAAGGGCTTTGCAGATGTGGTTTGACCTATGATGAGCTTTCGCCAGTTGCTTGGTGCTGACAAAACTCCTGGACGATGTTTAATTATCGGCGAGGTTGCCCAGGCCCATGACGGCAGTCTGGGTTTTGCTCACGCTTTCGTTGATGCTATTGCGAATGCCGGAGCAGATGCGATCAAGTTCCAGACGCATATTGCCGCAGCTGAAAGCACGCCAAGCGAGCCGTGGCGGATCAAGTTCAGTCAACAGGATACTACGCGTTACGAATATTGGCAGCGCATGGAATTTACCGAAGATCAATGGCATGGGTTGAAGCGCCATGCCGATGAACGAGGACTATTATTTTTCAGCTCGCCCTTTTCGCTTGAAGCTGTCGAATTGCTTTCGCGCGTTGGGGTTGCTGGCTGGAAAATCGCTTCCGGCGAGGTAAATAATAAACCCTTGCTTGAACAGATCGCGGCAACTCGCCTCCCAATAATCCTATCAACCGGTATGAGTCCGTTGGAGGAAATTGATCAAGCCGTCGAATGGGTGCGGGCCTACAATCTTCCATTTGCTCTGCTTCAATGTACAACAGCCTATCCCTGCCCACCTGAGAAAATTGGGCTAAATATGATCAGGGATTTTCAAGCGGAATATGGCTGTGCTGTAGGATTATCTGATCACTCTGGGACAATCTACCCCGGTTTGGCAGCGGCTGCTCTGGGCTGTGATGTATTGGAAGTCCATGTAACCTTCAGTCGTGAGTTGTTTGGCCCTGATGTACCAGCATCAGTAACGACAGACGAGCTTAAGCAGCTGGTTGATGGCATCCGTTTTATCGAGCGAATGGTCGAAAATCCTGTTCAAAAGGATCTCATCGCCCAGCAGATGGAGCCATTGCGAAATCTCTTTACAAAGAG
>JACCRK010000389.1 GCA_013813565.1 Herpetosiphonaceae bacterium | reverse complement strand
CATACGGCGGCGGCAGATGTCAATGCGGCGTGCAATATCCGGGATCGGGCTGATGTCAACCAGCCTATGGTAGCGGACCCGTGGGTCTAGCTACAAGCTCCGCCCCTTGGGGCGGGGACGTTGACTGCGTCCATAGTCACGGCCCGGCGCGTGCTAGTACGGCTCCAGCAATCGATGTTTCATAGGAGAACACGCATGCGCTGGCGAATTCCTTCAACCCTGATTAGCTTGACCATTGCGGGCCTGGCCACGGCGGTGGCGCTGTGGCGCAGAGCACGCGTCCACTATCATGAGAGCCGGCGCGATCAGCCGCCCGCCATCGAGCCGCCCCGCCCGATCCCGCAGGCCGCCCAGCACGGCGCGACCCCGCTGCAGCTGCCGATCGACGGCCACGGCCCGGTGTTTCAGCGCTGCTACCAGGCCGATATCGCCGATCCAGCCGCCAGCGCCAGCGCCCTGATGCGCCAGATTATGCTTAATCTGCCCGACTTTAGCCCCGATGCGCTGGCGGAGTTCACCAAGGCCGAGGATCGCCGCGAGATGCAGGTTGGCGATGAGTATGACATTAAGATTCTCGGACCATGGAATGGCTCGGTGCGGGTGATCGAGGTCAAGCCAACCACGTTTGCCCTCGCCACCCTCGAAGGCCACCCCGAGGCCGGCCAGATCAGCTTTCAGCTGAATCCCCACCCGACCCTGGCGAACGCCCTGCGCTTCGAGATTCAGTCCTGGGCGCGCTCACGCGATGCGCTGGTCCAGCTCACCTACCAGCATCTCAAGCTGGGCCAGGAGGCGCAGACAAATACCTGGGTGACGTTTTGCCAGCGGGTAGTTGAGGCCAGCGGCGGCACGCTCTGCGGTGAGGTCGAGGTCTCAACCAGCGAGCTGCCGTTTGAGCACGAGGTGAACGATGAGTGATAAACCCCTGTGGGAGCAGTATCGCACCCAGATCGATGCGCTTGAGGCGCGGCCGATTAACTTTGACCTGGAGCGGCGCCACGAGTACACCACCGCCAATGGCTGGAACGTCGACGACTACGCGGCCGATCTTCCGCCCGAGCCGCCCGGCCCGCCGCTGCCCAACGGGTCGTGGGAGGCTGGCAAAACAATGCTGCGCGACTACAAATTCCCGCCGCCCGACCTGATCACCGGCATCTTCTACCCCGACCGCCCGCTGGAGCAGCGGGTGATGCTGCTGCGCGGCCGATTTCTGGGCCTGAGCTTCTACTTTGGCGTGCGGATCGGCGCGGTGATCGATATGCAGCGCGAGGGCGCGCACGGGCCAGAGCAGGTCTGGGGCTACAACTACCAGACCCTGGAGGGCCATTTCGAGCGCGGGCAGATTGAGTTTCTGCTTGTCAAGCGGCTGAACACCGGCGCAGTGCTGTTTGAGATCCACGCCTTCTCCCAGACCGGCGTGATCCGCAACCCGTTCTACGCGGTCGGCTTCAAGCTGTTTGGCCGCCCGCTGCAAAAGCGCTTTGCCCGCGATGCGATGGCGCGCATGCAGCAGCTCGTCCAGCAGGAGCTGACCACCGGCAGCACCGCCGCCGGGCCGCCGATCCAGGCGATCAGCAGCGATGCCGGCGCCCGCGAGAAGCTCGACGAGCTGGAGGAGAGCTAGGACAGTTGGTACGCTTCTTGCTCGCTTGAACGATCGGGGATGTGTAGACACACCCTGAATGGTTTTGAGTAAAGGAGAAACCCAATGGGAGATCGTAATCGTACCCTGACCACCTATGTTGGCGATATGCACGCGCTGGAGCAGCATATGCTTGAGGCCTTCGAGGCGCAGCTGAAGCTGACCCAGGACACGCCGAATGCCCACGCGGTGGTGCAGCAGCTGGTCACCGCAACCAACAACCACATTACGGCGCTGGAGCAGCGGGTGCAGGCGCTTGGCCACCCTGAAAAAACCATGACCGATACGATTAAAACCGCAGTTGCCGGCCTGTTCGGGATCGCCGCCGGAGCTATCGATGCGGTGCGCCCGCAGCAGGTCTCCAAGGCGCTGCGCGACAGCTACACCGCCCTCAACCACGCGACGATCGCCTACATCATGCTGCAGACCACCGGGATCGCGCTCAACGATCAGGAGACCGCCGATCTGGCCGAGCGCCATCTGAGCGACTGTGTCGCCAACGCCCAGGCGATTGCGGCAATTATGCCAACGCTAGTGGTCAAAGACCTGAGCGATGATGTTGGCAATGTGGCGGGCGGCAGCGCAGATAAAGTCACCAGCAACGAGAAGCTGCGCCACCTCTACCGTGGCCTCGACAGCACCAGCGTCGGGAGGTAGCTCAATGCGCTTTGCGCAGGGTTGAGGGGTTAGCTCTTTCCACTGCGCCAAACCTATTGCCATGAGCGCGAATCCCAGTGGGG
>JACCRK010000388.1 GCA_013813565.1 Herpetosiphonaceae bacterium | reverse complement strand
GGTCAGGAGCGTCCGGCTGGCATTCGAGACACTTGTCTTAATCGCTAGCGGCAGCACATCGCTGGCATTCGTCCCGCCGGTAATGGCGTGGATGGCGACCGTGCCAAAGAGGCCGGTGCCCGTATTGGCCAGCACATGGACATTGGCGCTGGTCCGGTTCACGACAATGATGTCGGGCGCCCCATCGAGGTTGAGATCATCGACGCTCACGCCAACCGGATCCACCCCGACCGGGTAGCCCCGGCGGGCGGCAAAGGTGCCATTATTGTTGCCGAAGTAGGTCGAGACCTCGCCGGCACTGGTGCCATGCGTTACGACCAGGTCCGCTTTCCCATCACGATTGAGATCGGCGATGGCGGTCGCACTGGGATTCGCCGGCGTCGTGATGGTTGCCAGGACGCTTAATTGATTGCTGGCGTTGAGGGTGACCAGGCTCACGCTGCTGCTGGTGTAGTTGGGCACCGCCACATCCAGCCGGCCATCGCCATTCACATCGCCCACGGCCAGGCGGCGGGGGCCGGTGCCAACCGCGATGGTTTGTTGGGCCTGGAAGGTGGCATTGCCATTGCCCACCAAAAGTCCAAGCGTATTGGCGCTGCCATTCGATACCAGGGCGTCCAGCTTGCCGTCGCGGTTCAGATCCGCGAGGATCAGGTCCGCAGGCGCTGTTCCCGTGGCGTAGGTGGTGGCCGGGGTTTGGAACGTGCCATCGCCGTTGCCTTTGAAGACCGCGATCGTATTGCCGGAGGTACTGCTCGCCACGAGATCCAGTTTGTCATCCCCGTCAAGATCGCCCAGCTGCACCGCGCTGGCATTGGCCACCAGGTATTCGCTCCCCACAACCTGGAAATACGGGAACACCGTGGGGGTTCCTTTAAGAATCCGAATGCCCGTGGAGCGCGCCACCGCCACATCGGGGCTGCCATCGCGATTGACATCGCCGCTGGTCACGCGGGTCGGATTGTTGCCGATATTCGCGAAGGTATTATTGTAGTTGAGCGTCAGGGTTGGCGCCGGCAGGGCCAGGGTTTCGGTCACAGCGGTACGCTGGCCCAGTTTATTCAGACCGTAGGTGAAACTGCTCTGAAGGATGCCCGCTGTGGTTGTCGTTTTGGCCTTCAGCCGATCAACCCGATCATAGCCATACTGTGTGGTGGCGCCATTGGCATAGGCGGCACTCTGCACTTGGCCGGTGAT
Source organism: Herpetosiphonaceae bacterium (assembly GCA_013813565.1). Classification (GTDB taxonomy): domain Bacteria; phylum Chloroflexota; class Chloroflexia; order Chloroflexales; family Herpetosiphonaceae; genus JACCRK01. Next base: position 9,632 of record JACCRK010000388.1, on the reverse strand, counting down.
CGGATGGTAGCCATAGTCCACCAGGGTAGTCGTTTGCTCTTTGACCTGATCGAGCTGACCATCGGGCTGATACGTGTAGGTGATCGCCGTCCCATCAGGGTAGGTCAGCTGGGTCCGATCGCCACGGGCATTGTAGCCATACCCGACCGTCCCCAGCACCGGCTGGGTCGCATTCTTCATGCGCAGCAGCGGATCGTAGCTAAAAGTGGTCGTGCCCGACTCATCGATCAGCGTCGTGCGCAGTCCGAGGGCATCGTACTGGCTTTGAATGGGGGCATCCAGCTTCAAGGATAACGTTTCGGTGATCCGATCAAGCTCATCGTACTGGTGCTGCACATTGTAGCTTGGGCCGCGCGGATCAATGACGCGGGTGACCCGTCCCAGTGTATCGTATTCCTGCTGGGTGGTCTGATTGAGGGCATCGATCGCATGGGTTTGGCGCCCAAGGGCATCGTACTTGAAGGTGCGCCGATTCGTTCTGGCATCGACGATGGCGGTCTGGTTGCCCATCCGATCGTACTCATACCGCGTTAGAACATTACAGTCGTTGCTGGGTGATGCGACACAGTCAAACGTATAATTCTCGTAGACCGCAATCACGTGATCGAGCAGATCGTAGAGGTAAATGGTGCGATGCACAGCGGCATCGCCGTCTTGCCAGACCCGGCCCGCCGCGTCATAGCTCACGAAGGAGCCGATGTTGCTATCGCTGGATGGATCATCCTGCCGATAGTTGCGGGTGGTGCTCACAACCCGATCACCGAGCACGGCCAGGTTAATGGTGGTATTGACGCGGGTGACCATCCCATCGCCCCGCGTCAGCGACTGTTGCTGCCCACGGCCATCATAGGTAACGGTGCTCGTGCCGCGCACGCTATCCTGTTCCTGGGTCAGATACCCGAGCGCGTTGTAGGTGTAGGTCGTCGTCGATGTCGCATCCACCTTGGTTTTCACCTGGCCGAGCACATTGTAGGTATACTGGGTCACGAGTCCAAGCGTATCGGTGATCCGCACCGCTCGTCCAAACACATCGTAGCTGGTCAGCGTGGTGACGTTGGTCTCAGCGTTTGATGGCCCGCCTACAACATAGTTGTCAATCTGGGCGGTTGGTTGGCCCTGTAGGTTGTAGCGCGTTTTCTGCACCCGTCCATAGACATCGGTGGCATCAGTCGCGCGTCCTGCCGCATCATAGAGCGTTTGGCTCGTGACATTGCGGTCGGTGCGAGTCGCCGTAAACGCGGCACAGCCGGTTGGCGTCGGGCCCTGGGCATTGCGGCAGTTCAGGGTCGTCTTGATCACCCGGCCAAACGCATCGTACTGCTGGTTGACCCAGCGTCCGAGCGGATCGGCGGAGGCGTAGGGCCGCTGATACCCATCGTAGCGGGTGCGTTGGATGCTATTCGTATCGGTGCGCGTGCCCACACTGTTCGGATCGGCGTTGGTCGTCACCTCATCCAGCATCCCGAGCGGGGTGTAGTGATAGGTGGTGAAGCGATCATCGATCAGCGATACCGCATTCGGCTCGTTGTTAAATATGCCATCAATGTAGTTATCGGTGCGCAGAAGCAGCTGGCTGCCCGGCCCATACTCATTAACCGTCACAATATCGGTATCCGCCAGGGTTGCCCAGGTGGCGTTGGCGGGATCGAGCGTGGTCGGCTCGCCATCTTCACAATTCTGGATCACCGTGGTGGGACGGTTCAGGTCATCATAGGTCGTACACGTCCAACGACCATAGCTATCGCGCTGGCCGACCACGTTATTGGCGGCATCGTAGCGCGTCAGATCCGCTTTAAGATTGACCACCTGGCCGGCAAGCAGCAGGGTCGTCGTGGTGGCGACCGCACGGCTTAGGCTGTCGTAGCCGGTCTGCACCACGCGGGTGTAGGTTTGCGGATTTGACGGGCCGGTGATAAAGCCAACCGCGGTTTGAGTGGTCGCGCGCCCAAGGCTATCATAGGCATAGAACGTCGCAACATTCCGATAGGGAAACGCCGGATCGTAGGCCGGCGGGGTTGCCGGAATAACCACCTGCCCGTTATAGAGGGCAACCGGATAGAGGTTAATGACCTCCCAGTCGCGTTCGCCATACTGATTATAGTGAACCATCGAATAGGTACCGGCGGCATCCCGCTCCCAGAGCTGCCGGCCGAGGGCATCATAGCCATAGCCGGTAATGATGTTTTCCGTCGGCTTGGCGGGATCGTAGATGCCCGTGCCGCGGTAGTTCTGAATCGTTTCTTTAACGGTGTCGTCAGCATTATAGACGGTCACATCATAGCGTTGCTGTGGGGTTCCGGCATCCACGGTGGTGCCGGTCAGGCGGCCGCGCCCATCGTACGCATATGTCGTCAGGCGAGCCGGCTCGCTGCCGTAGGCGATCGAGTGACTCGCCAGCAGACCCTGGGCGTTGTAGGTCATGATCGTTTGCTCGGTGGTTTGGCCGGCAAACAGGGTTTTATCCAGCGTGCGGTGTCCGGCCGCATCGTAGTCATAGACCTTGACAATGCCCTGGGACGAGGATTCCGCCATCAGGCGATCCGGGAAGGTGACGCTGTAGGTATACAGTGAGGTCAAGCCGAGTGGCGTGTCCGTGGTGATGCCCACGATTTCGCGGACCACATTGTTGTTCGCGGGATCGTAGGTAAAGAGACTCGTCCGTCCCAGGCTATCGGTGATGCTAATCGGCCGGCTAAGCGCATCATAGCGCACCAGCGTTGTGTCATTCACCGCATTGGTTATCTTGGTTGGCTGGCCGAAGGACGTAAACGTGGTCCTCCGCGGGTTGCCGTTGCCATCAACCTGCAGCCCAGGCGCAAAGGCGGCATTGTTATAGCTGGATTGTTCGAGAATCGCCCCATTCTGGCTGTGCCGAATGAGCGTATTGCCCGCATTGTAGAAAAAGGTTTCCACATCCTGGACCCCATCGCGGGCCGTGGTGGTCACCACCGTCGATCCCGGCAGGTAGCTGAGGTTTAGGCGGCGGCCATCCTGGAGCGTCTGGCTGATGGCTTTGCCGGCTGGCGTATAGACGTCATAGGCGGTGCGCTCGATTGGTTGCCCCAGCGCATTGTTGACCCGCGTCAAAAGGTGACTTTGATAGATGTAGGTCGTGGCGCGCCCGGCCACATCGGTGATCTGGGTGATATCGCCATTGGCGTAGGCGTACTGCAGACTGCGGCCAAACGGGTCCTGGACCGTCTGGATTTGCTGTGCGCCGTTGTAGGTAATGGCTAAGAAGCGCTGCGCATTAGCCTGGTCGCGGATGTTGGTCAGCAGCCCATTGGTATAGTCGAGAGCCAGCATCCGGCCATCTTTGGTTCGCATGCTGATCAGCCGCCCGGTGCTATCGAAGGTGCGCTGTTCCTGGTCGCTCATGGTTTGCACATAGGTTGCGCCAACCTGGGCCAGGGTGCTATAGATGCCGGGATAGGTTTTAAATGTGCCATTCCCCAGATTCTGGAACCGATAGCGGTTGCCAGTCGGCGAGACAATAATCGCGGTATTGGGTTCGCCGCTCGGCATGGTGGGCAACACAAGGCGCGTCGCATACGGGTGTTGCCAGCCCGCGCCAAACGACGCAAGCGTTTCGGTGATCGACTGGCTATTATAGGTCGCCGACCAGGCAATATCGGGGCCGGTGCCGATCAGGGGAACCGCAATGTCGGCCGAGTCTGTCCACAGATTACCCGTCCGAGTATTGATCGGTTTTCCAACATTGGATTGGGAACCGCGGCACGGACATTGTTCGGGATTCTTATTCTGGTCAGAGGGCAGGACATGCACTGGCCCATACTCAAAGTAATGGCTGATCATGACCGAGCCATTGGCAAATGCCGTGGATGTGCCAGGGAGCACATCAACCGTTTGATTGTTGACATTGATTTTCGATACGAAAGCGGGATTCGTATCCGTCGTGCCGCATCGGCCATACAAGACGATTTCTAGTTTATACACACCATACGTTGGGGGGGTATTCCACGAAATGCTTTCATGATGAGGAGGAGTATTCCCTGGGCATAGGGTATCATCGAGCGGATTAGAACCATCTCCCGTCGGCGCGTTATACCAAATATGGGTACCGTTCGGCGTATAGATATGAAGATCAATATCATTGTTTTGATACCACTCCAGATAAAATTCAAGCGGAAATCCGCCGGGCGGCGGATCGGCTTGAGGAGCTGATGCTGATTCGGGTTTAGCCGCCAGCGATTCGCCTCTTTGCGCCGGAACCGGTTGGGTACGCAACGGTGTCGGCACAAAATTAGACGGTGGGCGGCGGCTGCTGGGAAAGTTGTTGCTGCTTTGCTGAACGGTGGCGGCCTCAGGGACGGCCGGAGCCTGGGGTGCAGCCTGGAGCGGCCGGATTGGCAGAGCGCTCAGCAGCGTAACAACCAGCAGGATCAACGATAGCCAACGGCGAGTGAGAGACATACAGACCTCTTTCATAGTGTCAATCAGGGACATTGTGAGCAATGACGTGGCTCACGGCACACGAAGCAGGTACCACATTGGCGGCGGTGGCATCGAATCAGGGCAATGTGGGCTCCGAACACAGATTCCTGCTGCAGGAGCGGATACGGATCTCTCAGAGTATAGCGGTGCAGTAGGGTTATCGCTGTGATCTAAAGCACACTTTTTCGATGGCGTGGGAATATTCCACCCACTGGTTCCAGGCAGCGGGTGGGAAGCGCAGGGGTTGATGCAGGGACAAGAATGCGATGAAGACGACGGGGTCGAAGGCGAGGAGATCGCTCAACGCTCCAATAACGCGTCGAGCGCCATGCCTGCACCTGGCGCAGGTATGGCGCTGAGCCTAGCGATCGGGAAATTGCGGCTACTCCGGCTTCACCCGGCCCCGCTGCTGCTTCAGGTCGGAGCGATGGCGCTTGCTGGCCCGGCGCTCCTGGCGGGCGCCCCGCGAGGGCCGGGTGGCGTGGCGCGGGCGCGGGGGCACCGCCGCCGCCTGGATCAGCGCTCGCAGCCGGGCGATCGCCGCCGTGCGATTGCGCTCCTGGGTGCGAAACTCAGCGGCCTTGATGATCAGCACGCCCTCGGCGGTCAGCAGGTGGCCGGCCTGCTCCAGCAGCCGCGCCCGCACCGGCTCCGGCAGCGACGGTGAGCCAGCCACGTCAAAGCGCAGATGGATGGCGCTCGACACCTTGTTGACGTTCTGGCCGCCCGGCCCCGAGGCCCGCACCGCCGTGATCGCCAGCTCGTCTTCGTCCAGCCCAATGTTCTCGGTGATCGTGATCATGCCCACTCCCTATGCCGTACCAGCCAGTCATCTGGGCAGTGTACGTTTGCCAAGGCCCGCTGATATCGTCCCAGCGAATGATCAGCGTGATCAGTGACTGATTGATCCTGCCGGTAGCATCTTGACAAATCAGACCATTTGTTCTAGATTGTTTTCCAGAAAGACATTCAGGCCTATCAGGAGGAGCTTAAAATGGCGGATCAATCTTCGCAGAAGTTCACCCATCACGACAGCAACGAGACCAACGGCGGCTATCTGGCACTGCCTGAGCGTGGCGCTGGGCCGGGCGTGCTGGTCCTCCACGCCTGGTGGGGACTGAATGATACCATCCGCGCTGTTTGCACGCGCCTGGCCGAGGCCGGGTTTGTCGCCTTTGCGCCCGACCTCTATCACGGCAAGGTCGCCGACACCATTGCCGACGCCGAAACCCTGGCTCAGGCGCTCGACTCCAACCGCGCCATGTCCGACATCGCGGAGGCGATCAAGGTGCTCGGCGAGCGGACGGGACAGACCGATCACGGCCTGGCGGTGGTTGGCTTCTCGCTGGGGGCGTACTTTGCGCTCGGCCTCGCCAGCGCCGAGCCTGAACGCATCCGCTCCGTGGTCATCTTTTACGGCACCGGGGACAGTGACCTCAGCAGCGCCAAAGCGGCCTACCTCGGTCACTTTGCCGAGAACGATCCCTATGAGCCGCAGCCGTATGTCGCCGCGCTGGAGGAAGCGATGCGGCAGGCCGGCCGCCCGGTGACGTTCTATCACTACCCCGGCACCGGCCACTGGTTCTTTGAGCCTGACCGCACGGACGCCTACAATCAGGCGGCGGCGGACCTGGCCTGGGAGCGGACACTGACGTTCCTGCGGAGCTCCTGATGATCTGGGCAGATACCGTCCCAGGATGATCTCCGTCTATGGACACCCGTAGCTATATTTCAAGGATATTATGCTGACTATCACCATGGAGACCGCCCGGCGCTTCATCCTCGGCAAGCAGGGCCTGTGGCCTGGGCGGCGCTGGAGCGGCATCACGGGCGCGGAGCAGGCCATGCGGGCGATCGAGTACTTGCAGCTCGACCCGCTGCAGATTATCGCCCGCAGCCATGACATCACGCTGTATAGCCGAGTCCTCGATTACACCCCTGGCATGTGGGAGGATCTGGCCTATCAGCAGCGCAAGTTCTTTGACTGGGGTGGCTGGCTGGCCGCCCGGCCGATGGATGAGCTGCCGCACTGGCGGGTGATCATGCGCCGTGAGCGCGATGGCAACGGGCGCATTGGCAGCATGGGCCGTGAGCACGCTGCTGCGATCGTTGAAATGCGGGCCATCCTGCGCGAGCGCGGCACCGTGACCAACCGCGACTTCACGATGGCGACGCGGAAGCGCACGGAAAACTATCGCGGGCGCAAGGACAGTGCGCTGGCCCTGTACTATCTGTGGCGCACTGGCGAGGTGATGACGCACCACCGCGAGCGCTTCGAGCGGGTCTACGCTCTCACCGAGACGGTCGCGCCGGCGCATCTCATTCGCGAAAGCGCCGAGGACGAGGTTGACCGCTTTGTAATCATGAAGGATATCAGCTTTGCTGGCCTGGCCCGGCTGAACCGAGTGGCAGATTCGTTTCTCCGCGGCGTGCCATTTGATACGATGAAGTCTATCCGCGAAGCGATGCTGGCTGATGGCGCTATCGTCGCGGTGCAGGTTGAGGGCTGGAAGCATGTCCACTACGCACTTGGGAGCGACACCGCCCTGCTGGATGATCTGAGCGCCGGACGGGTGCCGGACAGGTGGAAGCCGCTGGATACGACCACCACTGACGAGGTCGTCTTCCTCGCACCGCTCGATCCAGTCAGCGCCCGTGGGCGGGCCAAAGTTCTGTTTGGCTTCGACTACGTCTGGGAGGTCTACAAGCCGGAGCACCTGCGCAAGTTCGGCTACTACACGCTGCCAATTCTTTGGGGCGACCGCCTCGTCGCCCGCTTTGACAGCAGATTCGACCGCCCAACCAGCACGTTTATCATCCTGGGCCTGTGGCTGGAGGACCAGACTCTTGGCAGCGATGCGGCCTTTGCCGCAGCCTTTGCCCGTGGGCTGGCGCGATTCGTCAGGTTTCTCGGCACCAGCACGCTGGATACAGCGGCGATTCGCGAGCCGCTGCTGCGCCAGCACGCCGACGCAGCGCATGCATATTGACTTATGTCAATTACAACACCCAGGAGGCCGCCGACAGCATGCTGTTGGCGGCCTCCTGGCACTTGACCCGCCAATTGACTAGAACAGACCAACCGTATTGCCATGCTCGTCGATGTCGATCTGGTGGGCGGCGGGGTGCGCGCCGAGGCCGGGCATGGTCATCATCGTCCCGGCGATCGGGTAGATGAAGCCGGCCCCGATGCTGGCGCGCACCTCGCGAATCGGAAACACGTAGCCGGTCGGGGCGCCCTTCAGCTTGGCGTCGTGGCTCAGGCTGAGGTGGGTCTTGGCCATACAGATCGGCAGATTGCCGAAGCCGTGATCTTCCAGCACCGCGATCTGGGCGCTGGCCTGCTCGCTGTAGCTGACCTCGGCCGCGCCGTAGATGCTGGTCGCCAGCGTCGCGATCTTGGTCGTGATCGGCTGGTCGAGCGGGTAGAGGAAGCGCAGCTCGCCGGGCTGCTCGGCCGCCGCGATGACTTTCTCGGCTAGCTCGATGCCGCCGGCGCTGCCCTCGGTAAAGACGCTGCTGACCGCCATATCGTAGGCGCCCGCCGCCAGCGCAATCTCGCGCACCGCCGCGATCTCCGAGGGGTGGTCGTCGGGGAAGCGGTTCAGGGCCACGACCACCGGCAGGCCAAACAGGCGGGCGTTCTCGATCTGCTTGCGCAGGTTGGCGCCGCCGGCGATGACCGCCTCGGGGTTCTCGGTCAGCATCTCGGGGGAGAGCGGGCGGCCGGGCTTGACCTCGAAGTCGCCGCTGTGCGATTTGAGCGCCCGGATCGTCGCCACCAGCACGACCACCGCCGGCTGGGCGTCGAAGGCGCGACACTTGATGTCGAAGAACTTCTCGCCGCCCATGTCCATCGCAAAGCCGGCCTCGGTCACCACGTAGTCGGCGATGCGCAGGCCAACCTGGTCGGCCAGAATCGTCGAGTTGCCATGGGCGATGTTGGCGAATGGCCCGCCGTGGATCAGCACCGGGGTGTTTTCGATGGTCTGCATCAGCGTGGGCTTGAGCGCGTCGCGCAGCAGCACCGTGGCCGCGCCCGCCGCCCGAATCGCATCGGCGGTGATCGGGTTGCCCGCCGTGTCGTAGGCCACCACCATGCGCCCGATCCTCGCCCGCAGATCCTGCAGCGCCTCCAGGCGGGTGGTGCCGCTGACCAGCGCCAGGATCGCCATCAGCTCGCTGGCGGCGGTGATGTCGAACCCAGTCGCGCGCGGGATGCCGTGGGCCTTGCCGCCCTGGCCGATGGTGACCGAGCGCAGAAAACGATCGTTGATATCGATCGCCCGGCGAATTTGAATCCGCTCGGGATCGATATTGAGGACATTGTCGTGGTACCAGCTGTTGTCGGTCAGCGCGGCGATCTGGTTGTGGGCCTGGCTGACGGCGTGGATGTCGCCGGTCAGATGGAGAATACTGTCCTCCAGCGGGATCACCTGGGCGTAGCCACCGCCCGCGCCGCCGCCCTTGATGCCAAACACCGGGCCGAGCGAGCTCTGGCGAATCGCCGCGACCGTCGGCTTGCCCAGCCGGTTGAGCGCCATGCTCAGTCCGATGGCGGTCGCCGTCTTGCCCTCGCCCAGCGGCGTTGGCGTGATCGCGGTGACCAGAATCTGCTTGCCCAGCGGCCGGTCGCGGTACTCATCGAGCAGGTCGAGGTCGATCTTGGCCCGGTAGCGGCCGTAGGGCTCGACAAAACGCTCGGGAATGCCCAACCGGGTCGCGACCTCGCCAATCGGCAGCGGGTGGGCCGCCGCCGCAATCTCTAAGCTGGTTTTCATCATGCCTGCCTTTGCATACAAGGGCCCGAGCCGACGCTGGCCCAGGCAATGGTCCAGAGGAGATCGAGTATACCAGAGTGATAAGGTTGCTGGGGAATGGATTGGCTGGCGTAGGTGGTGATATCGCAACGTGGGTGTAGGGACTAATGGGGGTGGGTACGGACACCCGCCGTACAGCGTGCACCGCAGTCGGCTGATATTTTAGTTCTCCCGCTGGCTGAGCCGATCGAAGCCGAATGACTTGGCTTCGACCGGCTAGCCAGCGTGCGCCTATGCCGCCTGTGGCTCCTCCTCGCGGCGGAACTGGCTCATGTACAGGTCGTAGTACTCGCCCTTCAGCGCCAGCAGCTCGGTGTGGGTGCCGCGCTCGATGATCTCGCCGGCCTTGAGCATCAG
>JACCRK010000382.1 GCA_013813565.1 Herpetosiphonaceae bacterium | reverse complement strand
CATATTCGCTATAAGTAGGAACTGTGGCCGTTTACTGGCAGGCGCGATCTTAGGTGTGCTGCTGGCTGGCTGTGGTGCCACGAGCCAGCCAGCGCAGCCCGCGAGTGGTGCCCTGCCGCCAGCACGACCGGAGCAGTTTGTGCTGGTCCGCGATCCGCTTGGAAACAGCGAGCTCTGGCTGCAAACCCTGCACGCCGCCCCAGGCCAGATGCTCGCCGATCGGCTCACCCATCCGGCGTGCAGCGCCGGAACCACCCTGATCTACACCGTGGCAACCACCGCCAGCAGCCAGCTCGTGCGCCATGATCTGGACAGCACAACGGTGCGGACGCTGGTCAATGACCCCGAGGCCAGTCTGACACAGGCCGAGTGCAGCCCGCGCCACGACCGCGTGCTCTATCTGCGCCGGCCGAGCGAGCTGGTTGACGACGAGCCGCAGCCGCCGCGTATTTGGCGGACCACCGCCCCAGCCCAGGGGGTGCCCGCGGTCCCAGAGGTTTTCTCAGGCCGGCCGGCGCTCAATGCACAGTGGTCGCCTGATGGCAGCGCGGTGATCTTTGAGCTTGCCGAAACCCCCAACCTGGTGCTGATCGATCCGAGCAGTAACCAGCACCAGCTGCCCTTCATTGGGACATTTACCTGGTCGCCAGACAGCGGCAGCATCGTCGTCAGCCAGCTGACCGATGCTGCCGCTGGTCGCTTTGCCCGCCTGGTACGCTATGATATCGCCTCCGGCCAGAGCACCACGCTGCTCGATGCGCCTGACAGCGATGTCTACTATCCGCGCTGGTCGCCCGATGGAACCCAGATCGCCTTTGTGCGCCGCCCGCTTGGCGCTGAGCATGGCGAGCTGTGGGTGCTGCCGCTCGCCGACCTCACAGCGGCCCGCCAGATCAGTGACGACCAGCAGTACGACAACTTCGACCCACAGTGGTCACCTGATAGCCAGAGTCTGCTCTGGAGCCGATTTCTGCCCCAGCAAGAACGCTACTCAATCTGGCACACGCCGCTTGACGCCAGCTCGCCGACCCAGGTAGCCGACGATGCGATCTGGCCCCGCTGGCTACGGCAGTAAACATTTCCGGTGAGAGAAGAGATAGGTGGTGCTACTGGCCTAGCTCGCGCAGGCGCTGTTCGGCCTGCTGGCGCCAGCGATCATCGGGGGTGGACTGCGCCACAATCGCCTCGTAGGAGCTACGGGCGGCCTCGAGCTGATTCTCCTCTTCCTCGGTCAGACCCTGGAAGTAGCGTGCCTCGGTATAGCCGCCGTTGATCGAAACTGCGCGGCTAAAGCTCTTAATCGCATCAGCAGGGCGACTTTGGGCCCGATAGGCCCGGCCCAGCCAGTACAGCGAGGTGGCACTATTGGGATCGCGGCGCACCGAATTCTCCAGGGCTTCGGTGGCAGACGCAACATTGTTGAGGCTGAGGTATAGCTTGCCCTGTAAAAACAAGGCCGTAGCATCAAGCTGATTCAGCTCGGCCGCCTGGCCATAATCGGCCAGGGCCGCCTGAACCTGGCCTTGACGCTCATTGAGAATCCCGCGCTCCAGCAGGGCCTGGGGAAAGGTTGGCCGTCGGCTGAGCGCCGCATCCAGCATGGAGCGCGCCTCGGCATCATACTGGGCTGCCTTCGCTGGATCATCGTAGTATAAGCCTTCAGCCATCCGCATATAGGCCCGACCGGCGCCATAGAAGGCATCGGTGTTGCTGGTGGCTGGGTTTGCCAGCACCAGCTGGAACTCAGCCAGCGCCAGCTCATGGTGGCCCTGCTCCACCAGCGCCTGGCCCAGCCAGAAATGAGCATTCGCATCATCGGCATCGCGGGCTAGGGCTTGATTATAGTAGCCAATTGCCGCCTGCCAATCCTGTTTATCCGCTGCGGTGCGCCCGAGGCCGACATAGGCAGGCACCGAGTCGGGCGCCGCATCCAGCGCCACATTGTAGGCCTCGATCGCTTCGTCCGGTCGGCCCTGGCGCCGAAACGATTCACCGATGCCAATCTGCGCATCGATGTAGAGGCCGTCGGCCTTGCGGGCAATCGCCGCCCGATCCTGCTCGCGAGCGGCATCGTAGCGACCAAGCTCCCGATAAGCCTGGGCCAGTGCATGGCGTGACTCAGGCACATTCGGATTGAGCGCGATCGATTGCTCAAGCGCATCGGCAGCCTCAGCATACTGGCCGATCTCTAAAAACTCGCGTCCAAGATCCTCAAAGTTGCGGGCATCAGTGCCACCGGCCTCAATCGCCCGACGATACGCTGTCACGGCCCGCTGGGGATCGTTGAGATAGCGGCCATAGAGCTGGCCCAGCGCCAGATGCGCCTCCATATACGCCTCATTGGCGGCGATCGCCAGCGTGTAGGCCTGTTCCGCCCCGGCGTAGTTGCCCTGGTTTTGCAGCAAGCGGCCAAGCTCATAGGCGGCAATCGCATTGGTGCTATCCAGCTCCAGCGCCCGCCGCAGCACGGTTTCGGCGGCCTCAACCTGGCTCGCCTGTAGATACACCCGCGCCAGCTCCACCAGCGCCGCCCCATTGTTGGCATTTGCCAGTGGCAGGAGCGTGAGCTCGGCTTCAGCAAGCTGGCCCAGCTCACGCTGCGCCTCGCCTAGCGCAATCTGGGCCGGGATCTGGTCAGGCCGATTAAGCTTCAGCCATTGCAGGGAGGGCAATGCTGCGGCCCACTGTTTGTCGCGTAGCTCAAGCCGCGCCATTAACAAATAGGCCGGGGTAAACCGCGGGTCCGCCGCAATCGATTGGGCTAGCCATGCCCGAATTGCCTCGTTGCGCTCAGGGCTTTCGGCCTCGCGCTCCCAGCGAGTGCTCGCCAGCCCATACCAGGCCTCCGGGCGGTTGGGGTTGATCTCAGACGCCCTCGTATAGTAGTCCAGCGCAACTTTCGACGAGCCGAGCAGACGGTAGACGCGACCACTCTGGAGCTGAATATCGTAGTTGTTCTCTTCGGATTTGGCTAAGGGTGCCAGGGTTTTCTGCGCCTGCACCAGCGGTGTATCATCGCCAAACATGCTATTCCATAGCCCGCGCAGCCCGCCTGGACGATTGCGGGCGGCGGCGACCCCTTCTTCAGTCAGCGCCACCGAGCGCCAGTAGCGCGCCTCGCTCAGCAGGCTGCTGAGCTGACGGGCGGTGCCCTCGTGAACCCGCCCGGACTCCGGCCGGCCTGAAGCATCATCGCTGGCCGCCTGCTGCCGCTCGCCGACAACCATACTCTCCAGGGTTGCCACAGCGCTGTCCAGCCGCGTGCGCAGGGCTGTCAGCCTGTCATGGGGCAGCTCAGGGGCGATCTCCAGCTCCCACAGCGGCTGGTCACCGACCCCGACCAGCTGCGCAAGCTCGATCCGGCTGGACTCAAGCTGCACCAGCGGATCGTTTGGCGCAAGCTCGAGCGCCCGATTGATCGCCGCCACCGCTTGATCAAACTGATTCGCCCGCCGTTGCGCCTCAGCCAGCGACACCAAGGTCACCACACCATTCGGCAACAGCTCATGGGCGTGGCCCAGACTCGCCGCCGCCGCCGCCGGGTCGGGGCCACGCAGCCTGATCAGGCCGCGATTCAGCTGAATTGCCGCCAGATTACCGCCGCCCTGGTCGCTCTGCGCCTGAGCCGTGTTGAGCGCCTGTCCAGCCTCATCGATCCGCCCCTGGGCCGCCAGGGCCACCGCCAGGTTATTCCAGTATTCAGCGCGGCCAGGGCTGGTCGCCTCAATTGCCGCCCGATAGTCCAGCTCGGCCGCCGACCACTGCTCCTGCATCGAGGCGATGCTGCCGCGCAGCGAGAGCAGCAGATCCGGGCGCAGCTGCCCATCGACAGCATAACCGACCGCATATTGGTCCAGCAGCACATTGACCGACTGCAGTACCGCGTCGTACTCCGCCGACTGATACAGGTCGAGGGTGTTCAGAATCTGGCCCAGCACAACCTGACCATTCAGGGGAGTCACCGCCAGCTCATAGACCACCGGCTGCGCGAGCCGCTCGCGCACGCTGAGCGAGCGGTCGGTTGGCAACGCCCGCCGTGGCCACCACAGCAGCCGTGGGCGCAGGCTGGCGGTGTTGGCGGTGCCGCCCGGCTCAATGCTGCCCCAGATCACCACATCGGCGCGCTGGCTCTGGGCGATCTCAAAGGCGGTCTGGGAATCGGGGATGGATTGCCTGAGGGGGATCAGTCCGAGGGGGCGGGTCAGGCGGTGGGTATCGCCCTGGGTCCACTCATCAACCAGAGCCTGCATCACCGAGGCGCCCTCGGGCGCGGGCGCGCCATCGGGCGCGGTGAAGTGGGCCACCGCAACCTGGAGGTTTGGGCGCTCGGGAGCTGATCCAGGCATTCCTCTAATCCGCATAAAGAGCAATACTGCCAAGAAAAAAATCCCGAACAGAACGAGCCCGCCCTTGCCGCCACGTGAGGCCACCTCATCACGAATCCGCACCGTGAATGACCGGCGTGGCGAGCGCAAATTGCGCCCGCGCACAGTCGGCGCGCTAGCATGTGGCGGTGGTGTCGGACGGCGACTCCGCCTGAAGCGGTTGAGCCAGCTGCGTAGCTCGATTGTTCGCCGTCGGATCTGGCCTGTTGGGCGCAGATTAAGTGCCAGAATAAGGCACAGCAACACCACAAGAGCAATGACCCACCCGATCATCGAGCCTCCAGCCGCAACAGGTGCAGTGCCAAAGAGAGATAATCCCCAACCGGAACCGTTGGCTTGATCGATGTTTTCATCCCGAACTCTGTTGTTGATGGATCATCAGCATCTCCAGGCACGATGGCGATGATCGGCACATCGGGCCAGTCTCGTTCCATCTCGCTGATCGCTGTTGAGATCGAAGCGCCAATCACGGTCACCAGATCAGGCTGCTCAGGGTTGGTTGCCGGGTCGTAGCTGGTAATCACCAGCATCTGCTGCTCAAAGGCAGCTACGATCTGCTGCTTAATCAGGCCCTCACTGCCAGCAACATAGACGGTGGGGCGCCGCTTGCGCCGCTCCTGGGGAACCAACACCTGCTGCGAGCGGCGATCGATAATATACACGCTACCCGGCTGTTTTTTAGCCAGATGTTTCATCTCGGCCGCCACCCGGCTGATATCGTGATATGAGGTGAGCGAGCGATTTTTGGTGGTTACCACCCCAATCGAAACACTTTGGATCGGCACCTGGCGCACGATGTGATAGCGATCCTCGCGGGCCAGATACCCACGCTGAATATCCTCCGGGTCGTAGAGCGCTGGCACCTGAACATCAAACTGGGCGGTCAGCTGTTCACAGAATGGCACAACCGAGTTAAGCGGCAGCAGCACCGCAAAATCATCGCCGCCGATATGGCCAATAAAAATCCGCTCGTTGGCCTCCTGCTGTTTCAGGTCGGTCAGCAGCCCGGCCAGCAGCTTAATCACCTGGTCGCCGCGGGCAAAGCCATAGGTGTCGTTGAAGGCCTTGAAGTTATCCAGGTCGATATACAACAGTGCGAATGGCTCGCCGATGCGCAGCCGATGGCTGATCTCTTCCTCGATCAGCGTATTGCCTGGCAGACCGGTGAGCGGGTTCTGGACCGGCCGCCGGTTAGCGCGAAGAAGCTGGGCCTTGACCCGCGCCAGCAGCTCCGGCATCTGGAAAGGCTTGGTAATGTAGTCATCGGCACCGGTCTCAAAGCCGGTCACCACATCCTGCAGCGACGTACATGCCGTCAGCACAATAATTGGAATATGGGCCAGGCGGGTATCGTTGCGCAGCTGGCGGATCGCCTCATAGCCATCCATATAGGGCATAATAATATCGACCAGCATGAGATCGGGTGAGGTGGTCTGGGCCTTACGCAGCAGCTCGTCGCCATTTGCCGCAAGCACGACCTCGTAGCCATTCTCCAGCAGAATAATCTCCAGGAGTTCGCTTAACGCCTCATTATCGTCAGCGACTAAAATACGTGCTGTCATATCGGTAGATGATGTCAAACGCAACCCCCTCTTGATCTTGTCATCCTCAGATTAACAGCTGGGCATACAAGCTTTCGAGGCTCAGGTCACGTCGCACCGTATCCGGTGAGGCCACGGTGAGGGCGGCGGCGCTCGCCCCCAGCCGCACCGCCTCATCCAGTGGGAGATGATTCATGAGACCAAACAACACTGCTGCTGCCAGGGCATCACCTGCTCCGGTTGCATCGACAATATCATTTGCTAAAGCAGGTATATGACCGTGCTCATCAGCAGTTGCATAGACTAATCCATCACGGGCCAGCGTGATAATGACGATCTCAATGCCCAGGCGGACTAACTCTTTGGCCGCCACCGTCGCATCGGCAGGCGAGCTGATCGTGATCCCAGTCAGCGCCTGGGCCTCGCGCTCGTTGGGTGTGACCAGATACAAGCCGCGCAGGCGTTCGCGGAAGCGGCTGGCCAGGCCAAAGGCGACCGGCTCCAGACAGACCGGAATATCTTCGGCATGGCAGGTTGCCAGAATCAGGTCTGCCGTGACGCGCGAGAGATTGGCATCGATAAACACGACATCGGCGGAGGTGATCAGCTCAAGGTTTTCCTGAATGTACTCAGGGGTCAGGGCACGCGCGCAGTGGCTATCATCCAGGGCGGTATAGAGCAGACCCTGGTGGTCCAGCAGCGCCAGATAGGCTGCGGTATGCTGATCGTCGACGATCAGCATGGCATCGGTATGCACCCCGGCCTCCTCGGTCTGGGTGATGATCAGCTGGCCAAACTCATCGGTGCCAACCGCCGCGATCAGCGTTGTATCGGCACCCAGACGGGCCAGATTCTCGGCAATATTCCGCGCCACCCCACCAACACTGATCGATAAGTGACCAGCGTTCGACGTGCCTTCAATCATTGGTTCATGCAAGCGGCCCTTAATATCAAGGCAGGCTCCGCCAATCACCACGACGCGCCAATCAGTTTCTGGCGAGTGCATGTTTCCCCCTTGCGCAGCCCAAGCGCTAATCCTGATCAGAAGAATGCATTAAGTTTGGTCGATCACGGTAGCTTTTGCGCTTTTCGTGTTCGTCGAGGGCGATCATGAGCAGGTGTTTAAGATCTTCCTCTCTCATCTCAGGATTATCCGAGATCATCGCATCAAGCCAGTTCTGGATCATCGCCAGGGTGCTTTCATTCTCGATCGCATTGCGCTGGCGCTGGATCTGTAGCTCGGTTTCGGCCAGCTTCTGGCGCTCGTAGGCCAGCGCGTCGGCTAGCTCACGGGTGCGCATGGCCTCCTTCTTGGCGCTGCGCTCGGCCTCCTGCATATCGCGTTTGGAAGAATTTTCGTAGTAGAACGATCTGATCCGGTCGGGGCTCAAGATCACCTGGCTAATCCCCACCTCCAGCATCTCAATGCCCCAGTGCTGCACCTTCTCCTGCAAACGCTGCCGCAGCAGCGCCGCAATCTCGGAGCGCCGGGCCGAGATATCCGCCGGTCCAAGCTTGCCATAGGTGCGCTTTTCGGAATTATAGAAGGTCGCATCGTGAATAATCGCCCGCAGCTCCTCATCAACATCGCGGCCAACCTGGCGCTGAATGGCCTCGATCCAAAAATCAGCCGACATGCGGGCCTCAGAGATAGGTGCGTTGCGCTTGTCGGCCAGATCCTTGAAGGTATGATCGCGGTTGGGGTAGTTGTAGGGCAGTTTCAAAAAGCCCTCATAGCGCATTTCAACCGAGAGAATTTCGCCGTCCTGGGGGAAGTGTTGAATAATCCGGCAGGTAGTATCAACGATAATTTTATCGACTTTATGCAAGTAGGAGGTATCCACCGTCTCGACTTCAATATCGGTTTGAATATTGTAGGTCGGCATCACCGCCACCCCGGCCTCGAGGGCTGGCACCATTGGTGAGTGCAAACCTGGTGGCCGCAGGACATGCTGATGATCCATGCGCCGCTGGATGAGCAGGACTTCGCCCTCTTCAACGTTGAGTCCGCTGCGCGATAGAATGGCCAGAAACGCCATATAGCCAGCCACCAGCAACACCGGCGCACAGGCCAGGCCAATCGGGTTATTAAGCGCGTACTGGCCGAGCAATGCCGCTGAGGAAACCGCAACAATCCCAGTCATCGACCCCAACATTTTGCGCGAGGATTCCTTCTGCTGTGGGGTGCTGCCGCTGATGGCCAGAAAACAGCCAAACAAAAAAATGGCCAGCAGAACCATACCCATGACCCAGTCGGTATTCGCTGGGCCCAGATAAATAAAGAAGGTGCTTACAAGCAGAATGATAACCAGCACAGAGGGCGATAAACGGCTCATGGACAGCCTCCATACATGCCATTGCTGGGCAACGTTGGGTTGGAATCAGGATCACAGAGTTTAAGTGTTAGTCGAAAGATATTATACACGAATGTGCAAGTATAGCCTACTTCGGCTCATTGCGATGCGATCCAGGCCTATAGTAGGTGTAAATAATTCATGGGTGATTCTTATTCATGCCAGGGTTCACCAAAGCGTTCGCCACGTCCAATGCTAATTGAATCGAACAAAGCCGGCTGTTCGATGCTAATAATCTGGCGCTTGAACAACTCCAGCACTGTCCAGAGGGTAACAATCACTTCAGCGCGGCTAGTGGCAAGATTCAGCACATCTTCAAACGAGATGAATGGCTGCGCGAGCAAGCGCTCGTGGAGCCGCTCGGCAACCTCGGCAATCGTAATGACTTTCGGGGTGGGCAGATTGACCACGGGGTCAGGCACTGTGGTCAGCAGCTGCAGACGTCGGCTGAGCGCACTGACCAGGCTGGCAACATTGTGCGGCGGCAGCGCTGGCGGGGGCACTGGCGGCTGTGGTGGCGGGGTCAGCCGTTCCCAGGTCCGCCGGCCTTCATGCTCCCACGACCGCAGCTGGGAGGCCGCCTGCTTGAAGCGCTGATAGTCGCGCAGCTGACGCGCCAGCTGCTCGCCGCTATCCTCATCCGCCACAACCACCGGCGGCTCAGGCCGCGGCAGCAGTGCCCGTGACTTGATCAGCAAAAGCTGGGCGGCAATCGCTAGAAACTCGGCCACCGTCAGCGGGTCGGGGTCGGCCAGATCGCGCACATAGGCCAGATACTGGTCGGCGACAGCAGCAAGTGAGATCGTGGTGATCTGCAGCTCATCCTTCTCGATCAGGCGGAGCAGCAGATCGAGCGGGCCGGCAAAATCCGGCAGCTGCAGGGTATACGGATGGGAGGTCGCAAGTGACATCGATGAGCCTGTTGTGACAGCTGCGCAAAGACCCGATTTAGCGGACCTTTGCACAGCCATAGAAAACCGAACCTGGCGCTTTTTCAGCATGCTGTGAGAGCGGCTTTAGCCCCTTAGAAAGCCAAATCCGTCCCCGATATACCAGCGCCCTAGGGATAGATTCCTCGGACCGCCATAGCCTTGGCAACCCGCTCGACGGCCAGCAGATAGGCAGCGGTTCGCAGGGAGATATGGCGCGTCTCGGCGACATTCATCACTTCACCAAAAGCCCGCTGCATGGTCTGCTCCAGCTCGCCATGGACTTCGCGCTCAGTCCAGAAAAATTCCTGTAGGCCCTGGACCCACTCAAAGTACGAGACCACGATCCCGCCGGCGTTGGCCAGGATATCCGGCACGACCAGAATATTTTTATTGCCTAAGATTGCATCGGCGGTCGGCGAGATTGGGCCGTTGGCCAGCTCGGCAACCACCGTCGCCTTGATCCGATGGGCGTTGGCTCCGGTAATTTCATTTTGCCCGGCGGCCAGGACTAGAATATCGCAGGGCAGCTCAAGCAGCTCGGCATTGCTGATGGGCCGGGTGCCTGGCAGTCCGGCGACGGTATCGTTGGCGACCCGGTGCTCGGTCAGGGCGGCGGCGCTGAAGCCATCCTCGGCCACCACGCCGGTAAAATCATCGCTGGCGGCAATAATCCGACCGCCAGCCTCCTCCAGGTACTGCGCCACCAGCCGCCCAGTCACCCCCGATCCCTGCATCACCACCCGAGCGCCGTTCAGCTCAAGGCGGCGATACTTGGCGGCCTGCTGAATCGAGTAGCCCACCCCACGAGCGGTCGCCTGGCCATGACCATGAGTGCCACCAACCTGCACCGGTTTCCCGGTTGCCACCGAAGGCATCGTATACCCATGCTGCATCGAGTAGGTATCCATCACCCAGGCCATCGTCTGGGCGTTGGTATTCAGATCGGGCATCATCACATCGCGCTCCGGGCCAATCAGGGGCGTGATCTCGGTAACATAGCGCCGGGTGATCCGCTCTAGCTCACTGAGCGAGAGGGTTTTGGGGTCACAGACGATGCCGCCCTTGGCTCCGCCATAGGGAATCTGGACAATCGCACAGCTCCAGGTCATCCACATCGCCAGCGCCCGCATTTCCTCAAGCGTGCCAGTCGGGCTGTAGCGCAGACCGCCGAGCGCCGGGCCACGCGAAATATTGTGGTGGATCCGATAGCCAGTGAATGTATGGGTGCGTCCATTATCCAGCTTAACCGGAAAGTTGACGATAAGCTCACGCTTCGGGGCGCGCAACGCCTCACGGGTATCCGAGCTAAGTCCAAGAAGTTCAGCGGCGATGTCGAACTGTTGCTGGGCGGTTGCGATGGTTGTTTCCACTAGAGTGCCTCCTCGACAATGAGCGGCGAAGCGTCGTTGCTTCGGGCCAATAAACGACGGTTAAACGAAAAAAGGCGCACCTCGTGCCAGATTGATCCAATGCGTTCTTCCAGCAGGACGACCTCGGTTGCCGACCAGGTTTGTGGCTCAAACCCGCGCTGAATGGACTCGTAGGCGCTGCGGAGGCTGGACTGATGGCGAATTTTGCCAAGCGTCAGACAGGGCCAGAGCTGCCGTTGTGAAAACCGCAGCTCGGCTGGCGCAATCCTGGCGATTTGTTCACGCAGCGACCGAATCGCGGGCGCTCCGCTGCCGACAGTGCTGAAAATACGGTGCTCATGCGAATCCAGAACAACCTGGTCGAGCTTAATTTGAAAAGGCTCCAGCGCCCCACACAGGCGCGCCAGATCCTGCTCGAACTGCGGTCGGTGGGATGAGCGCGAGGTTGCCACCAGCACAATGTGTGGCGGTAAATCGTTGCGATAGGCGGGATCATAGCGCGAGCGCCAGTGATTAAGCTGCTGCCGAACAGCAGCGGGGGCAATCAGCACCACCCGGAAGCGCCGCCGCGCCTTGGCCCGGAGCTGAAAATGCTGCCGCAGATGCAGCATTTGCCGCTCAAGAATCGCCAGCGCCTGCTCACCGCGCCGGCCGATCCAGGCCAGCAGCCGATTTGGCGAGCGCCTCCAGGTGCGCAGCAGCTGCTTGTAGCGCACGCGAAACCAGCGGATCAGGGGATGGTGCCGGCCGATCAGGGTTGCGCCAATCACCAAAAAGATAATCCCCTGCAAAATCGGCAGAATAATGCCGAGAATCCCCAGAACAATACACAGCCAGCCAACAATTGGGCGAACAACCGGCCAGATTCGCCACATTGCGCGCATCATGATAAAGCGTTCCATCGGCCGCATCACCGTCCAGATGATGGGCAGGGCGAGCAATCCTGGCAGCACTAATGGCAAGCTCTCAACGTTCATAAAGCCAAGTATAGCATGGGCCAGACGGCGCGTTAGCGCTGCCAGTGCTGGATGTTCCAGGTGGGTGGAGCAAAGGTCTCAGGCTGAAGGCCCTGAATACTTGGCCGGGCCAGGACGGTCATCTGGCGTGTGATAACCGGTAAGATCGGTAGCTCGCGGGTGAAAATTTGTTGATGCTCGATATAGGCGTTCTTGCGCACCGTCTGGTCCAGCGAGCCGGTGGCGGTTCGAATGGCCTGATCGGCGGTGTCGATGCACCAGCCGGTAAAGTTGTCGCCGGTAAAGTTATTGACCTGGTTAGGAATGGCGGCACAGCTCCATAGCACCGCGCCATCAGGGTCAAGCGCCCGCAGCCAGCCGAAGAGGGCCAGCTCAAAGCGGCGCTGAAAGAGCGGTCCCTGCTGGCTGTACAGATCCTGGGTTGGCACCGTCTCCAGCTCAATCCTCAGGCCAATGTCGGCCATATTGGCAATAAAACGGTCGCTGATGATCTCGCGCAGCGCGGTTTGTTCGCTGGTCACCAGCTTGAGGGCAAACAGGGCACCTGCGGGATTTTCCCGCAGGCCATCACCATCAGTATCCGTGTAGCCCATCTCATCGAGCAATCCACGGGCTTTATCCGGATCGTAGGTATAGCGGCTTATGGCAGTGCCGCCATAGGCCCACGACGTTGGCGCGATCCAGCTATCCCAGACGGCCTGATCGGCGCCGTAGATGCTGGTGCTGAGGCCGGCACGATCAAAACCGTAGGCCAGCGCGTGCCGCATCCGAATATCTTGCAGGGCAACCACCGCCAGATTCATATCGATATGCTCCCAGATCGGCGTGGGAATCATCCAGGACTGGAGCGTTTTGGCCCGCGTATCGGCCTGCAGACTGGCGGCGATAGTATCGGGCATTTGTTCAGTCCAGGCCACATCAACCCGACTGCTTAAGACGTCATCGCGCAAGGTCGAGAGATCGGGGTAGAGACGTACGGTCAGCTTCGCGGGAATAGCTGGATCGAGCGCCGTGTCAGAGCGGATAAAATTCAACTCCCGCCCCTCGATCCAGGCCTCCAGCCGATACAGTCCATAGCCAAGTGGCTGGCGGGCCAGCGTATCATTGACGGCCTGCGCGGTAGTATCTTCAGCAAATTTATGGCGGGGCAGCGGAATCCAGACCGTCTCCAGATAGTTTGGCTCATCGCGGAGCGGTGGCAAATAGGCCTTGGTCGTGTGATCATCGATGGTCACATAGTCGGCCGTCAGGTCGCTCTGAATCGCAATCTGTGGGGTTGAGGCGCTGCCTTTGAGCAGATTATAGGCAAAAACCGAGTCCTGGGCAGTCAGGGGTGTACCATCTGACCAGCGCAAATTTTTGTTCCAGCGATAGGTGACCGTCAGCTGGCGGACGCTGGTGATCACATCGGTCTTGGTCTGGGTTATGGCGCCGGTTGGGTCAAGATAGGCGCTGGTGTTGACATAGGCAACATCACCATTCTCAAACGACGGAACCCGCTCTAGCACGCCGGTGGTGGTATAGGCTTCGTTGACAATCTGCAATGGTGCCGGATACAGCAGCTCCAGCAAGGCTGAAGCCGTGCGCGCGGCATAGCTGTAGGGGTAAAGATCAAGCGGCTCCTCGGTCAGGCCAACGATCCAGCCCTGATTTTTTGGATCGGCGGTTGGGGCCTGGGTTGGCGTTGGCACCGCTGGCGGCGGGGTTGGCTGCACAGCGCCGCCTTCGAGACCACATGCGCCTAACAGCGCCAGCAGGACCAGGAGGAGCAAACGAGATGGAGAGCGTTGTTTCATGGAGTCACCTTTATCTCTAAACACAGCGGCCCAGTAAGTCACCGCTGGAGCAGTTTTTGACCACCGGGCAGTCTACCGCAGCCAGTGCTTTTTGTCGAACGAAAAGGCGCCGATCACGAATGATCAGCGCCTAGACTATGGGGCATGGTGCGAAGAAAAGCTGGCTACTGCGCGAAGTGGCAGGCCGCCCAGTGGCCGGGCTCCTTCTCCTCGAAGACCGGATCCTCTTGCTTGCAGACTTCCTGGGCCAGCCAGCAGCGTGGGTGGAAGTAGCAGCCACTGGGCGGATTGACCGGGCTGGGAACATCGCCCTGCAAGATAATCCGCTCGCGCTTGATGGTCGGGTCTGGCAGCGGAATCGCCGACATCAAGGCTTTGGTATAGGGATGCATCGGGTGGCTGAAGAGCTGATCGCGGCTGGCCAGCTCGACCATGCGGCCGAGATACATCACGCCAACCCGATCGCTGATATGCTCAACCACGCTCAGATTATGGGCGATAAACAGATAGGTCAGGCCAAGATCTTCCTGCAAATCCTTGAGCAAGTTCAAGACCTGGGCCTGGATGGAAACATCGAGGGCCGAGACTGGCTCATCGCAGACGATCAGCTTGGGCTGCATCACCAGTGCCCGAGCAATGCCAATGCGCTGGCGCTGACCGCCGGAGAACTCGTGGGGGAAACGGCGCATGTGGGTGGCATTCATGCCGACCCGCTCCAGCACCACCTTGACCCGATCGCGCTGCTCTTTATCGTTGCCAATCTCGTGAATCCGCAGCCCTTCAGCAATGCTCACCCCGACCGGAACCCGTGGGTCTAACGACGCATACGGGTCTTGAAAGACAATCTGCATGTCGCGGCGCAGCTTGCGCATTTCCGCGCGGCCGGCCTTCATAACATCCTGATTTTCAAATTTGACCTCGCCCGAGGTCGCCTGGATGAGGCGGAGAACCGTGCGGCCGGTGGTGGTTTTACCACAGCCCGACTCACCGACCAGGCCCAGGGTTTCACCCCGCTTGATGGCAAAGCTGACGCCATCAAGCGCCTTAACATTGGCTACCGTCCGGCGCAGGATACCGCCCTTGATTGGAAAATGCTTTTTAAGATCACGAACTTCTAACAATGTATCCTGAGTAGTGGCAGCCACCGTTGGTGCAGTCGTGTTTAGCGGAGAAACAGTCATCACAGATCCTCAAGTTTTTCTAATAGAGCCAACAACGCACCAATCGATCGCCTTCGAGTTTGATCAACGGTGGCTCTTCTTCACTACATTGATCCATGCGATATGCACACCGTGGCGCAAAACGACAGCCTTTCGGTGGATTAAGCAGGCTGGGAACCTGCCCAGGAATCGTGGCCAGCTCATCGCGAACCACGCCTAAGATTGGAGTTGAAGCGATCAGCCCCTGGGTATAGGGGTGTTTCGGTGCGGCAAAGAGCTGCTCAACCGGAGCGTACTCAACGGCTTTTCCAGCGTACATCACCATCACATTTTCGGCCATCTCGGCGATCACCCCCAGGTCGTGGGTGATCAGAATGATGGCAGTGTTTACTTTTTCGCGTAGCTCGCGCATCAAATCCAAAATCTGCGCCTGAATAGTTACGTCAAGTGCGGTGGTTGGCTCATCAGCGATCAGCAGCTCCGGGTTACAGGCCAGCGCCATCGCGATCATCACGCGCTGGGCCTGGCCGCCAGAGATCTCGTGGGGAAACGAGCGCATGCGGCGGGCCGGATCGGGGATACCGACCAGGACAAACAGCTCGATCGCCCGCTTACGGGCCTCAGAACCGGATAACCCCTGATGGATTTCCAGCGCCTCCATGACCTGATCACCAATGCGGAACACCGGGTTGAGACATGTTGTTGGCTGCTGGAAAATCATTGAAATGCGGTTCCCACGAATTTTCCGCATCTCTTCTTCGTTGAGCTCAAGCATATTTTCATTGTCGAAGATAATTTCACCTTCGACAATTTTCCCTGTTTTGCCCAGCAAACGCAGAATGGACATAGAGGTAACACTTTTACCACAGCCAGACTCGCCCACAATGCCGAGTGTTTCACCGCGTCGTACCTGAAAATCCAAACCATCAACCGCGTGAACGACCCCTTCTTCGGTGTAGAAATACGTCTTCACGCCTTTGATCTTCAGCAAGACATCTGATTGAGCCACAATATGCCCCTATCTAGAAAAACCAATTATCAAGCCGCTTTAACGTTTAGCACGCGGGTCAAGCGCGTCACGCAAGCCATCGCCAATAAAGTTGAAGCACAGCGAACAGATGAAAATCGCAAACCCAGGGAAGAAGGCCTGCCAGGGATAAGTTTCCAGAATAGACAGGTTTACATCCTTAAGCATATTGCCCCATGAGGCGGCCGGGAGTTTCACGCCGAAGCCAAGGAAGCTCAAGGCCGCTTCGGTAATCATGACACCGCTCAAGCTCAGCGAGGCATTGACGATATTGGGCGCAATTGCATTTGGTACCAGGTGACGAAACATAATGCGGATATTTGAAGCGCCGAGCGCCCGCGAGGCCGAAACATATTCTTGTTCACGTAAGCTCAAAATTTGTCCCCGCATCAAGCGGGCGCCACCGGTCCAGCTGAAGAACACTAGAATCACGATCAGAAAGTTAATGCTTGGCTTGATGATGGTTGTAATAATCAGGAGGATCGGCAGGAGCGGCAAGGTGTTGAGAAAGTCAACAAAGCGCATTGCCATGGTGTCAACAAAGCCACCGAAATAGCCACTGATAACGCCAATCGTTACGCCAATGATCTCGCTAAGCAGGGTCACAGCAAATGCAATATACAACGATACACGTCCGGCATACAACAAGCGGGTTAGCAGGTCACGGCCGATTTCATCGGTGCCAAAGAAGGCTGTAGCCGTGCCACCGGCTGGTGTGCGCACAGTGTTATCAATGTTACGAATTTCTTTATCAACCTGAAATGTGCTTAATGGAGCCAGGTTCTTTTGGCGGGGTGATTGGGAGCGTTCGGTAAAGGGCGAAAACAATGGCCCAATAAACACCGACAAAATAATTAGGGACATCACGATTAAGCTGCCGATTGCCAGGCGGTGCCGCATAAACCGTTTGGCAATATCGAGCCAGGGATGCTGATATTCTTCTTTTGCGACCTCACGCGCCTCAAGCTGGGTATTTGTAACTGCCATTATGGTGTGCCTTTCAGACAAAGGATATTACAGAATCGTAGACCGCGTAAGACGGCGCCAGGGCTTAGTCAAGGCGAATCCGTGGATCAACAAAGGTATACAGAATATCAGCCAGCAATGTAGCCAGCACCAGCAAGATCGAAGAGATCAGCAGGAAGGCCATGGCCAGCGGGTAATCGTTTAAGTTAAGCGCGCTAATAAACAAGAAGCCCAGACCTTTGTAGTTGAACACTCGTTCGGTCAGGATTGCGCCACCAAAGACGCCTGGAATGGCAAATACAACCAGGGTAATCAGCGGAATCAAGGCATTCCGAAAGGCATGCTTATAGATGACGATTCGCTCGCGGACACCCTTGGCGCGGGCAGTGCGCACGTAGTCCTGGCTCAGCACTTCCAGCATGCTGGCGCGCATAAAGCGGCTCCAGCCAGCCAGGTTCAGCAGCGACAGCACGGTAACCGGCATCACCAGATGCATAACCCGGTCAAGGAATGAGCCGGCCTCCACCATCCCTAGCAGCGGCACTTTGTAATCACGAATGGCGAGAACGTCGCCGGCTGGAAAGTAGAACCAGCCTTTATTTTTAGCGACCAGCGAGGCTGAAATAATCAGCAGCCCAAACCAGAAGGCGGGAATAGAGATCCCGATAAAGCTGAACGAAGTAAAAAAGTAGTCAAAAAATGAATATTGGCGGACCGCCGAGAAAACGCCGAGCGGAATACCAATCATTAGAGAGATCAAGGTCGAGCTGACCATCAGCCACAAGGTTGCTGGCAGACGATCTTTAATCAGGCCAAGCACCGGTTTATTTTTCTGATACTTCCACGATGTGCCCCAGTCACCACGCAAGATACCCATACGATCGCCAACAAATTGGCCATAGCCAATCGAATCCAGCCAGGTATCACCGGCCAGCCAGACTGGATACTGCAAAAACCAGGGCTTGTCTAGACCAAGCTGTTTAGATAAGCGCGCGATATCTGCATTTGATGCCTGAGCTTTAGGATCGGTGCTCTGCCGCAGCTCATCGAGCGGGTTCGGGGCCAGCGCAAAGAGGGTATAGATCACCGCAGTCGAGAGAAACAGCACAACAATAATCTGAAAGAACCGGCGAATAAGGTAGACCGTCATCACACACCTCGTAGGTTGAAAGAAAAGATAGAAATCACTTCACTGGTTAACACTACATATTTCAGATTTTGTTCAATTTCAAGCGACCAGTTTTGTTCAAAACACATTGTCAGCAGCGTCTAACTGAGGATTTAGATTTAGGCATCATCTCACCGGGCAGATTAAATAGGATGTGCCGACTTTAATTTCAGGCTGGTTCGAGGCGGAAAAAGAGCTTTTTAGGCGAAGGAGCGAGGCCATAGCCCCACTCCTTCGCCGGTTCCCAAGATAGTGCGGAAGTTACTCCGAGATATCCCAGGTTTCGATGTTCCAGAAGTCAACCTGGCTGGTTGGGTCAAGCTGGAGACCGGTAACAGCAGGTCGATATGCGCCGAGGTTCACGCGCTGATACAGCGGGAGGGTTGGCAGCTGATCGTTGAAGACTTTCTGAGCTTCGATGACCAACGGAATACGATCAGCTCGCTCGGTGGCCGACTGTGAGGCCAGAGCAGATACATCGTACTCTGGGTTACACCAGCCGGTGTTGTTCTGGCCGGCGTAGCTGTTCTCTGGGGTCGGGATTTGATCACAGAGATACAGGGCGGTTGATGGCTCGGAGCCACTGACCCAGGCGTACATACCCAGGTCATAGGTACGGCCTGAGAGAACACCATCGGCACCGTTCTTGAACAGAACGGCGGTGGCGGGAACGAAGTTCAACACGACGTCAATGCCAACTTCTTTCAGGTTTTCCTGAATGATCTGGACCACTGCCTGGCGGGTTGCGTTGCCTTCGGTGGTGAACATCTGTACCTGGAACTTGCGGCCATCTTTTTCACGGATGCCGTCAGCACCAAGGGTCCAGCCAGCAGCATCAAGCAGCTCGGCCGACATGGCGGTGTCATACTCGTAGGCTTCGAGGCCTTCACCATTCGGTGGATAAGCCCAGTGGGTGTCGGGCAGGAAGCTGTTCATCGTGACGGTTTTGCCGAACAGCACTTGGTCGATGATTTCCTGACGATTGATGCCGTACGCGACGGCTTTGCGAACGTTCGCATCGGTGAAGAAGGACTCTTGACCATCGCCACGCTCAACGGCGAAGTCCATGTGCTCCCACACGGTTGCCGGGACGTACTGGCCGACTGCTTTGCCAGCAGCTTCCAGGTCATCAAGAGCTGGGGCGTTGGCCAGGGTCAGGCCAATCGAACCAACGACGTCGATCTCGCCGCCTTCAAGCTGCTGCAGCACTTGATCTTCGCTGGTCAGATACTTGAAGACGATGTTGCCAACTTTGGGGAAGCCTTCGCTGGCTTTCCAGTAGGTTTCGTTGGCAACCAGGGTGGTGCTTTCCTGGGGAACGTTCTCGACAATTTTGTAGGGGCCGTAGGCCAGCGGCTGGCTAGCGTACTCGCTGCTGCCAATGGTGGCCGGGTCTTCCGAGCCAAGAACGTGCTCTGGCTCAGGGCCGAAAACGTTCAAGAAGTAGGTGGCATCGCTGTAGCCAGGAGCGCCATACCAAACGATGGTTGATTCATCTGGGGCTTCGAACTTCTGGGTGCGGTCAAGGGTGAAGCGTGAAGCGTTCTGGATGCCTGGATCCTGGTACAGGTTGGCAGCAAACACGAAGTCGCTGGCCTTGACCGGCTCGCCATCTTCCCAGGTCAAACCCTCAATGAGTTTCCAGGTTACCTGGACCTGGGTCAGATCAAGTGACTCGGTCAGGGTGGTGGTATCGGTGATCAGCTCATCGTTGATCACGATATTGCCTTCGTAGGTGTTATCAACAGTGACGGTTTCGGTCACAGCATCGCCATCGGCAAATGCGGGGACTTTTTCGAAACAGACTGGCTGATATTCGTAGCTCAGCGTGGTGATACAGGCTGGCTGAATTGCGGCCAACACCTGGGTGGTGGCGCTTGACTGTGACTCAATCCCGAACAGGGTGTCGGGGAACTGGGTCATACCAACGATGATGGTTTTGTTGGCGTCTGGGCCAGCGCCACCAGGGGCAGCGGTTGGCTCAACAGTGGCGGCGACTTCGGTAGGCGCAACTGTTGGAGCAGCTTCCGTTGCAACTGGTGCAGCTTCCGTTGCAACAGCGGTTGGAGCCTGAGCAGTATCTGAAGTTGGTGCAGTTGTAGCAACAGCGGGAGCAGTCGTGGCAGGTGCAGTTGTTGCGGTGGTACCACCACAAGCGGCGAGCACAGGAACCAAGAGTACCAACATGAGCAAGAAGCTCACGATTTGGCGCTTCGAACGAAGCATTGTAACCTCCTAAAAAGTAGATAGTCCAAGAAACGAACATCACAGCGTAAAAAAACACTGCGCTGGTCAATTGTTGTCTGGGATACCACCCCCTTTCAAGGTGTTTGAATCTGGATATAGTGCGAATGAGGACTATTTAGAACTTCATTATAACGAAATCGTGCCTTGTGTCAAAGTGAATTTGTTTGTTTTTCAGCCATACGTCGGATTGACATGGTTCTAAAGTACTATGAATCGCTGCGGTTGACGCACCAATCGCCGTCGGCTAGACTCACGCCAGCAAGATTTAGCAAGACCTGAGGTAGGCCATGAGCGATGCCAGCTGGCAGCATTTTGTCCACTGTTTTAACCGCAGCGAGTATGTTGAAGGCGTGCTGGCGCTGGAGAAGCTGTGGTTTGTTGAGCGCGCTGATTTTTATAAGGGCTTGATTCGCGTCTGCGTGGCCCTCAATCAGCTTCGCCTGGGACTGATCACCAGCCCGCGTTTTTTACTGCAGACCGCCCACGATCTGCTGGCCGCCTACGAGCCAGTCCACCAGCAGATCGATGTCGCGGCATTGCGGGGGTTTGTGCTGGAATGCTTGCAGCGTATCCCGCCCGATCTGCAGACCGGCCAGGGCGCACTGGATCTAAGCACATTCCCAGGCTATCAGATCCAGCCCATCGCTCAGCAGTAGTTCTCCAGAAGGGAGGGGACAATGGCCGATGAAGCACCTGATGCGCCGTTGGCGGAAACAACGATCACAGTTGCCGATCTTGTGCGAGCCTTTCAGTCGGAAAGTGCCGCCGCTCGGACAACCGGGGTGTCTCTCACGATCAGCGGCGGCACCATTAACATTACGAACCTGGCCGGACGCGATCTGTATCAGCAGAATGAGTATAGCGAGGCGCTTTATCCGATCCTTGAGCGCATGGCCCGCTATTTTGTCCTGATCGGCGAGCGTGAGCAGCAGCCAACCGCAGCCGACCTGGCCGCCCTGGAACAGCTGTATCGCCAACAGCTGATCGAGGCCCATCGCTCGCTGACATTTCAGGGTATTCTGCAGACCAATCAGCCGATCGCGCTGCCGCTCGCCGAGCTGTATGTCGCCGGGCAAAGCACCAGCGAGATGGGCGAGGGCGATACGGTCTCGCCCGAAGAGCGCCGCCTGATCGTCCGCCTCCATGAGGCTGGGCCGACGAAACACGAGCACCTGGAGCAGGAGCTGGCGCTGCTCAACCGCCGCCGCTGGAACCTGACACCCCGCCGGGTTGATATCACCACCGCGCTCCGTGACTATCGAACCCTGGTTGTGCTGGGCGACCCAGGCGCCGGCAAATCAACATTGTTGCGCTATCTGACCCTGACATTCGCCGAAGATGCTGCCGCCGAACGCTTGAACATGCCCGAGTCCCGCCTGCCAATTCTGGTGCCGCTGGCGGCCTATGGCGCCGCCCTGGCCCAACAGCCACGCTCACTGTTTGAGTTTCTGGGCCAATATTACGCCGAACAGCACGAGCTGCCTGGCCTCACTCCGCTGTTCGGGGAAGCCCTGGATAGCGGACGGGTGCTGGTGCTGCTCGATGGGCTTGATGAGGTCCAGTCCAGCGAGATTCGCCGCAGTATCGCCGAGCGGGTCCAGACATTTATCAGCCGCTATACCCAGCTTGGCAATCGTGTCGTGCTGACCAGCCGGATTGTTGGCTACCGCGCCGCGCCCATGGCGGCGGAGTTCCCCCACTATACCTTGCTGGATTTCGGCCCAGCTGAGATCGACCGCTTTACCCGGCAGTGGTGCCGGGCCTTCGAGCTGATGCAGCGCGGTGATACCCGCCACGCCATCCGCGAGGCTGCCGCCGAGCAACGGCGCCTGTTTACCGCCATCAACGCCAACCCCAGCGTGGCCAAGCTGGCGGGCAATCCGCTGCTCCTGACGATTCTGGCGCTGATTCATCGCCAGGGTAAATCGCTGCCACGGCGGCGGATCGAGCTGTATGATCTGTATGCGCGAACGCTGCTGGAAAGCTGGAATCGCGCCCGCAGCCTGAGCGGCCACATCGTCGGGAAAGCGCTGGATGTGCTGGATACGGTGAAAGTTATGGCGCCGCTGGCCTTATGGCTGCATAGCGCCAGACCTGATGGCACCGCCAGATTTGCCGAGCTTCAGCGCGAGCTGCGGCGGATTTTTACCGAGCGCGAGGCCAGCGATCCCGAGCGTGAGGCGTTGCAGTGGCTGATCGATGTCCGTGAACATAGCGGTCTGCTAGTTGAGCGTGGGGCTGATGCCTGGGGCTTTATTCATCGGACCTTTCAGGAGTATTTTGCCGCCCGCGCCGTGGCAGTTTTGCCCGCCGAAGAGCGTTTTGCCCGCATCCGTCCACATCTGCATAACCCAGGCTGGCAGGAAGTTATCTTGCTGACCGCTGGCCAGATTGGCGTGATGAACGCTGATGAGGCCGGAGCCACCGCATTTGTGCGCTCGATTCACGGCGCCAACAGTCTCTACCCTGACATTTTGCACCGCGATCTGCTGCTGGCGGCGGCGATTTTAGGTGATGATGTTGGCGTAAAGCCTTCGCTAACCCGCACCATTGCCCGCGAGCTCGGGGAGCTGTGGTGGACCGGCCATGTCCGCGAGCCGGTCGTGGTGGCAATCAGCGGTCTGGTCGGCCTCGAATGTCTTGGGCTGGCGCTGGAGCCGATCTATCCGGCGCTCAATGATCGCGCCGGGGGCGTCCATCTGGATGCGATCAAGGTGTTTGGGGTGGCGCAGCAGTGGGAAACGCTCCGTCCGCTATTGAGCGATCCCGACGAGTGGACCCGCCAGGCGGCGGTGGCGGCCTTCAGCGCCGGGCAGCAGTGGGAGGCGATTCGGCCAGTGTTGCGCGATCGCTCTAAACGGGTTCGGCGGACTGCCGTGGAGGCCTTTGGCGCCAGCCAGCAGTGGGGCTACATTCGCTCGGCGCTGACTGGCGAGACCGCCCTGGTCCGCAGCGCTGCTGTCTATGCCTTTGGGCGCGGCCAGCAGTGGGAGATGATTCGCTTTGCGCTCCACGATGAATCGGTCTCGGTGCGTGAGGCAGCGGTCGAGGCGTTTGGTACTGGGCCGGAGTGGGCCGCCGTCGAACCGGCGCTGGACGATCCCGACTGGGAGGTCCGCCGCGCTGCTGTGGAGGTGTTCGGCGCCCATCAACAGTGGGACAAGATCCGGGCGGCGCTGAGCGATCACGATGATGACGTTCGGAGCGCTGCCGTCAGCGCCTTTGGCGCGGGCGAACACTGGGAGGCGATTCGACCGGCGCTGAGCGATCCGCATTCTGTCGTGCGCCGGGCCGCCATTAGCGCGTTTGGCAGCGGTGGACATTGGGAGGCGATTCGGCCGGCGCTCAGGGCTGAAGACCCCGACATGCGGAGCGTGGCGGTGACGGCCTTTGGTGCGGGGGAACACTGGGAGGTCATCCGCCAGGCGCTTTTCGACCCATCGGCGCGGGTGCGTGATGCCGCGGTCACAGCCTATGCCGCCTATCCAACCCCGGCCCTGGCGCTGATCGCCGAGTTTGCCGGCTTTGCTCAGGTTGATGCCTATAGCCAGCGGCTGGTCTGGGCAACGCTGGCGGCGCTGATTGAGCGCTATGAGGCCCAGCAGGTCAGCGAGGAGGATTAGAAGGGTGTTGTTCTCGATTTGTCATCTCTCGATCTCGTCAACGCGGGCGGTAAAGCCTATAGTTGATATCAGCAAACAATTTAAGCAATGGAGATGACCCAATGTATATTCCAGCTCCCACCCATGAAGATGTAGCTGATTTTATGACAACCACCCTGCTATGCAACCACTGCAAACACGAAACCGCCGTGGCTGGACCGCTCCCAACCAAAGTCAAATGCCCACAGTGTGGCTCGAAAGATGTTGTGCCGATTAGCGTTTCGATCAATCAGGGATCATCAAGCCGCCGCGCTGCATAAATAGCTTCCCACAATCGTCCACCCGCTATCCACAAAATGCCTTTTTTATTCCGCTGAGAACAATCGCATTACAAAGGGATAAATGAAGCGTTTTGTGGATAGTATTTTAATGTTATCCACATTAAGCGCACCATGCTATTGACATAGTTGTGGATTATTCCGCTCTGATCAATAGAAACTATCGGTATTGAACAAGCGCAAGTATAAGCAATACTTATATAAACGCCAGGGTGTCACCCTTGAAATGATCAGGAGGATCGGCTATCATACGCCAACGCTTAGCCGTAACCACCAAAACCTGCGACGTTGCGCGGTTTTGCCGACTGATTTTCAAACCCGTGGGCTACTCAATGGCGAGTGGAACATAACACCAGCATCGAGGAGGCTTCATTGGATATAAAGCAAATTTGGCATACCGCGTTGAGCGCTCTCCAGGCCCAAACGGTACGCTACGATTACGACTTATGGCTGAAGCCGACCTCGCTGGTGGCACTCAATGGCGATCTGGTGGTTCTAGGCACCCCTAACACCAGCATCAAGCAAGTGATCGAAGATCGCTTTATGAGCTCAATCAAGCGCTCGCTCGGTGATGTGCTAGGCTATCCAGTAAATGTGCGGGTCATTATTCATACCAATGGCAATGGCAATGGCCAAAGCACACTCAGTGAGACCGTCGTAGCCACGCCTGAGGTGGTCGCCGCCGCCATCCCCGAGCCAGCGCTGCCAAGCCTGGGCACATCGTTCAAAGAAGCGCTCGGCCAGCCGCTGCCGACCTCAAGCAATGGCCAGATGCAGCTTGGTGAGCAGGGCAATCGCTCATCGGTGTTGAACTCACGCTACACCTTCTCATCTTTTATTGTCGGTGGCTCCAACCGCCTGGCCCACGCCGCCTGTCTGGCGGTGGCCGAGCACCCCGCGCAGGCCTACAACCCTTTGTTTCTCTATGGCGGCGTGGGACTGGGTAAAACCCACTTGCTCCACGCGATCGGCAACTATGCCCTTGAGCGCAACCCCGAGATCAATATTTTATATGTTTCCTCTGAAAAATTTACCAACGATCTGATCAATGCGATTCGCCGCCAGCAGACCGAAGAGTTCCGTATTCGCTATCGTAATATTGATATTTTGCTGATTGATGATATTCAGTTTATTGCTGGCAAAGAAGGCACCCAGGAAGAATTTTTCCATACGTTCAATACCCTCCATGGCGCCGGCAAACAGATTGTGCTCAGCTCCGATCGCCCACCAAAGGCCATCCTGACGCTTGAAGAGCGGCTGCGCTCGCGCTTCGAGTGGGGCCTGATCGTCGATGTGCAAAACCCCGATCTGGAGACGCGCACCGCGATTCTGCGCGCCAAGGGCGAGGCCCTGCAGGTGCCGGTCTCATCAGATGTGATTGATTTTCTGGCCCACCGAATTCAAAGCAATATTCGCGAGCTGGAGGGCTGCCTCAACCGCGTGGTGGCCTACGCCAATCTGAGCCGCACGCCGGTCACGGTTGAGGTCGCAGCGGCGGCGCTGGCCGATTTGCTCGATACCAGCCGGCGCAAGCGCGTGACCCACGAAGATATTTTCCGCGAGATCTCGCAGCACTTCAGCATCGACCAGCGGGCGATCAAGGGCCGCGGCCGCTCCCGCAACGTGGTGCTGCCACGCCAGGTCGCGATGTATCTGCTGCGTGAGGAGACCGATGCGTCGCTGGTTGAGATCGGCGCGTTTCTCGGCGGACGCGATCACACCACGGTCATGCATGGGATCAACAAAATTACTGCGGATATCACCACCGATACCCGGCTGCGCAACGATATCACAACGCTGCGCCAGCGCCTGTATGGTGAGAATGCGCGATAAGGCGAAGGGGTTAGGGGTTAGGCTATTCCAGTGCATCTATCCGGTTAGGATTGGCCTGCACCAGAGTTTTGAAACTAACGCGCAGACAAACGGGCCGCCATCAGCATAGTCGGCTGATGGCGGCCCGTTTGTGCGTTTAGGTTGGCCAGGCTAGTTCTTGGCCGCGTTGAGGTAGCGGGTGGTCGCCTCGCACATAATCGCCACGCCTAGCGGCAGCACGGCCTCGTCGAAGTCGAAGCGTGGGTGGTGGTGGGCGTAGACGCCGAGCTGGTGCTGCTCGTTTTTGGCGCCGAGGAAGAAGTAGCAGCCGGGCACGTCATTCAGCAGCACCGCCATATCCTCCGAGCCCATCGTGCGCTGGGTGTCGATCACATTTGCCGGCCCCAGGATCGTCTCGGCGGCCTCGCGCACAACCGCGGTGGCGTCGTCCGCGCAGACGGTCGCCGGACAGGTGACCGAGTACTCAACCTCGGCGTGGGCATCGTAGGCGCTGGCGATCCCGGTGACGACCTCGTACAGGCGGCGGCGGACGGTCTCGCGCACGTCGGTATCAAACGAGCGAATTGTGCCCTTCAGCACCGCATCGTGGGCGATGATGTTGTGGGCGGTGCCGGAGTGGACGGCGCCAACCGTCAGCACGGCGGGCTGCTCGGGGTTGATGTTGCGGCTGACGATGGTGTGCAGCGCCACGATCATCTGGGCGGCGACCAGCACCGCATCAACCGTGACGTGGGGCTGGGCGCCGTGGCCGCCCTTGCCGGTCACCCTGATGGTGAACTCGTCGGCCGAGGCCATAATCGGCCCAGAGCGCACGTTCGCCACGCCCAGCGGCAGATCGGCCCAGATATGCATGCCCAGCGAGACATCGGGGCGCGGGTTTTCCATCGCGCCGGCCTGCACCATGCGCTCGGCGCCACCGCCGCCCTCCTCGGCCGGCTGGAACAGCAGCTTGACCCCACCATCGCCGAGCGCGGCCCGGTTCTCCATCAGCGCCGCCGCCACGCCCAGGCCAATCGCCACGTGGCCGTCATGGCCACAGGCATGCATTTTGCCCTCAGCCAGCGAGCGGTACTCGACGTGGTTCTGCTCTTCAATCGGCAGCGCATCCATATCGAAGCGCAGCATCGCCAGCTTGCCGCCCTGTTTGGGCGGAATCACGCCCAGCACGCCGGTCTCTGCCACGCCCTCGGTGACGTCGTAGCCCAGCTCGCGCAGGCGCTCGGCGATAATCTTGGCGGTGCGAAACTCCTGAAATCCCAGCTCAGGATGCTGGTGCAGGTCGCGCCGATCCGTGATCAATTGCTCAACCAGGGAATGGGCGACCATGTGAAAATCGGTTCGGCTCGTCATCAAGTAGCTCCTTCACGTAGCGATAATATCTGGATTACATGGGTAACGATGGAAACTGCATATCGATTGTGGGCTGGCGTGGATACCAGCGCTGCAATCATGCTACACGCGATATCAGGCTTTGACAAATTACCCAGCCCACCGCCTAGCGCCGCCAAACTGCGGTATAATCGCCCACGCATTCAGGCCAACGCTGGTCTTTATCTTGATTTAAGCACACGAGGATCTATGCGCGTCGCACTCGTTCACGATTATCTGAATCAATATGGCGGTGCCGAGCGGGTGCTCGAAGTGCTGCACGACTTGTACCCAACCGCGCCAATTTATACCTCGATCTACGATCCAGCGGCGCTGCCAGCCATGTATCGCCGCTGGGATATTCGGCCATCGTTTATGCAGCGGCTGCCCGCCTGGCGCAAGCACTTCCGCAAATATTTTTTGCTGTATCCCAGCGCCTTCGAGAGCTTCGACCTGACCGACTACGACCTAGTGATCAGCTCATCCAGCGCCTATGCCAAGGGCGTGATCACCCGGCCGGGCGCCAAGCATATCTGCTACTGCCACACACCGATGCGCTTTGCCTGGCGCTCGGCAGATTATGTCGAGCGTGAGCAGATCGGTGGATTGTTTGGGGCGCTTTTGCCGCTGTTTCTGACGTATGTTAGACTGTGGGACGTACAAACGGCGCAGCGTGTCGACCATTTTGTGGCCAACTCACGCACAGTATCGGCCCGAATCAAGCACTTTTATCGCCGTGATGCAACCATTCTTACCCCACCAGTTGAACTCCTGCCGTTTGCACCGCAGGAGCCAGCCGACTTTTATCTGGCTGGCGGGCGGCTGGTGCCGTACAAGCGCATCGATCTGGCGATTCGGGCCTGCAACCAGCTTGGGCTGCCGCTGGTGGTCTTTGGCGATGGCCGTGACCGCGCCGCGCTTGAGCAGATCGCCGGGCCAACTATCCGCTTTGTCGGACGAGTTGATGCCGCCACCCTGCACAATTTATATGCGCGCTGCCGCGCCTACCTGATGCCCGGCGAAGAAGATGCCGGCATTCAGCCGCTGGAGGCCATGGGCGCTGGCCGTCCGGTGATCGCCTACGCGGCTGGCGGGGCGCTGGATACCGTGGTCGAGGGCCGGACAGGGCGCTTTTTTGCCCACCAGACCGTCGAGGCGCTGGCCCAGGCGATCGTCGCCAGCCAGGCCGATAGCTACGCCGCCGCCGCTATTCGCCAGCACGCCGAGACGTTTGCGCGACCGGTCTTTGAGCAGCAGTTTCGGGCAATCGTGGCGCAGATCGTCGCCCACGAACAGTGATCAGCTCCAACGGTTTGGGCGCACCGAATGAGGGATTATGGAACTACGACGCTACTTAGCGATTATTCAGCGGGCCTGGTGGCTCGTCATCGGCGTGCCCCTGGTGGTGCTGGCGTTTTCGCTGCTCAGCTTCCGCCCCGACCCGGCCCGCTATCGGGTGACGGCGAAGATGGCGGTGACGCTCGATGCCATCGGCGGCAACGAAATCCTCCCCGACATGAACATTTACAACTCGTGGCAAACCTCGCAGTTTATTGTCGATGACCTGCCGGCGATCGTCCGCTCCCAGGCCTTTGCCACCGCAGTCAGCCAGTGGATCAGCCAGAATCGCGACATGGCGCTGGACGCCGGCACCATTCAGGGCACCTTTGATGTCGAGCGCGAGCATCGGATTGTCGCGCTGATCGTCAACGCCGACTCGCCTGAGAAGGCCACCGCCATTGCCGCCGGCAGTGTGGCGGTGCTTCAGGAGCAGGGGCTGCGCTTCTGGAACCGCGCGCCCGCCGATGGGCTGGCGGTCAGCGCGCTCGATCTGCCCACGACCGCCAGCGCGCTCAGTCGCTGGCCACAGCCGATCACCCGCCTGGCCCTACGGCTGATGCTGGCGTTTGTGGCCGGGATTGGCCTGACTTTTCTCCGCCACTACCTTGACCAGATTGTTCGCGAACACACCGATCTTGATGGGATGGGCGTGCCAATGCTGGCGGCTATTCCAAAGGAAGTTTAATGTTACAAGCACGCGACTATATCAATGTTCTGCTCCGCCGCTGGTGGGTGATCGCCCTGATTGGGCTCGCCGCCGCCGCCGCCGCCTATGGCGTGAGCAAGCTGCAGACGCCGCTGTTTCGCGCCAGCACCAGCTACACCGTCATCACCAGCCGCTACGACCTGGGCCTCCAGGGCCAGCTCCCCAGCGTGATGAACAACTGGCCCGACCAGCTCACCGATGCGCGGCTCCAGGAGATCAGCGACCGGCTCCAGCTTGATCGCACCCCGGACTACCTGCGCAAATACATCAAGATCCAGCCTCAGCCCAACAACCTGCGCCTGCTGATTAATGTCGACTATCCCGATGCTGACACCGCCGTCAAGCTGGCCGATGCGGTTGGCGAGACGCTCAAGGCCGAGGTGGCGGCGCTGAACGCACTCCGGCTAAGCACCGACGCGATCAATATTCAGCTGCAGCAGCCGGCCAAGTTTCTTGAGCTGGCCTCGCCGAAGACCAAAATCAATGTGCTGGCCGGCGGGATTCTGGGCGGGATTATCGGTCTGCTGGTGGTCTTCGCGCTGGAGTATGCCGATGACACGCTGAAGACTACCAGCGATGTTGAGCGCTGGACCAATCTGGCAACGCTGGGGAGTATCCCAACCACCGAGGGCTAACAAGCCACCAGTGTTCGTTCGGCCAGCGTTCACGTTTGCTTTATCAATGAGGTTATTTGTGGCTATAGACTTAATTACGCTCCGCGATCCACGAGCGCCAGCAGCAGAAGCATATCGCACGCTGCGCACCAATATTCAGTTTTCCAGCCTTGAGCGCACGCTGCACACCCTGCTGGTCACCAGCAGCGCCCCCGATGAGGGCAAAAGCACCACGCTGGCCAACCTGGCGGTGACGATGGCCCAGGCTGAGCTGCGCGTCATCCTGGTCGACTGCGATCTCCGGCGTCCGGCGCTCCACAGCATCTTTGGCCTGCCGAACGATGCCGGGTTCACCAACTTGCTGCTCGATGCGGCCGCGCCGATCCCGTTTCAGGCCACCGAGGTCGAGGGCCTGCGCCTGCTCACCTCTGGCCCGCTGCCGCCCCAGCCCGCCGATCTGTTGGGCTCGCGACGGATGGATGCGGCGATTGAGCGGCTCAAGGCCGAGGCCGACATTGTGCTGTTCGACGCGCCGCCGATTATTGCGGTGACCGATGCCGCTGTGCTGGCGACTAAGCTCGATGGAGTATTGCTGGTGGCTAAATCCGGCCGCACCCGCCGCGATCGCGCCCGCGAGGCGGTGCAGCTGCTGCAAAAAGTCAACGCCCGTGTGCTGGGCGTGGTGCTGACCAATGCGAAGCTGGAAAAAGATGGCTACGGCAGCTACTCGTAGGTCCTAAATTAGCCTTAATTTTTGCCGAGCCTGATTGATTTCACGCTACTTTCGCGTATGATACAGGTAATTTTCATGTTCTCTGCTTGGTGGCCGCTGCTTATGTATGATCTACACTGCCATATTCTGCCGGGAATTGATGACGGACCTGCAGGCTGGAGCGCCGCGCTTGATCTGGCGCGTGTGCTGGTGGCCGAGGGGGTGACATTTGTTGCGGCGACCCCGCACGGGCCAGGATCAAACC
>JACCRK010000364.1 GCA_013813565.1 Herpetosiphonaceae bacterium | reverse complement strand
GGTTTAGGCACCAGCTTATGGGCATGCCTCGCCATTGGTGTCGCAACGAACCGCGATCCGCCCTAGATCGTAGCTGCCATCGGCCTGCTGGCCCTCGATCGCCAGCTGCAGCGGCGCAACATACGTATTCAGCGCTGGAATAAGCATATGCAGCCGATACGTCGCCGCCGGCAGGCTGGCTGGCAGCTGAAAGGTGTCCTTGACCGAAACCGGTCGATAGGGCTCGGTCGGCAGAATGCTCCGCAGATCGACGCCGGATTGCGCCTCCCAGATCACTGAGCGCTCGGCATCGTCTCTGCGGAGCTGGAAGAATACCTGCCACGGCTCGTAGATCGGCGCCACGCCTTCGTTGTACCAGTTGGTCGTAATCGAGAAGGCCTCGCCCGGCCGCGCCTCCGTGTGGCCGATCCGCAGGGGATAGTACCGATAGCCGGCGTGCTTGCCCGCCGCAATGTAGGCGGCAAGATCCTCCCGCCTCCAGGCGCTGGGCTGCTCGGGACACTCCTCGCCAGCGGGCCAGAAATTCCACGGCCCTTCTTTATACGGCGCGGCGAAATTGCCATTGCTGATCAGCGAGATGTGATATGAGATCACCTGGGTCTGGACCGCGCTGAACTGTTGGGTATAGTCCAGCGCGCCGCCCTCGCCGATCGCCTCGGTGAACACTGGCGCGAATTGCCAGCGGTCACGCACGGCTGGGCCGATCGCCACGCCGTTGACCTCGACATCGCTTGACATAATTTTATCAATATTCTGCATCTGCTCCGGCCAGCCAAAGGCATTGCGGAACCAGCCCCAGAGCGGCTGTCGGGCCATGGCGTGGTAAAACACCGGGTTTTCGCCCAGGCCCACGCTGAGCTGATACGTGTCGCTCAGGCGCGAGTGCCAGGCCTCAACCAGCCACGCCGCGCTGGCATCGCTGATCCACATTGGGTGATCGTGCGGGGCGTTCCAGGGCAGATAGCCCTCGCCGTAGCGCCCATAGCTCAACATTTGAATCCCGGCGATCCGCTCGTCGTCGCCAAACTCAGCGACAAAGGCGTCGAGCAGGGCGACCAGACGCGCCTGCACCGCCGCGCTGTTGTAGTCCGGGTACCACTCGCCATCGAACTCGGCGCCCCAGCCGGGCTGGTGCATATAGGCTGGCAGATACGGCGCAGCTTTGAGCGGCCCGGTCGAGGTGCCAAAGCCAATCCAGGCGCGCTGACCGCGGGCGGCGGCGGCCTCGATAAACTGGCGCACGCTCGCCCAGGTATAGGCGCCCTGAGCTGGCTCCAGCGCCGCCCAGGTCCAGCGATTGTAGGCATCGCGGTCGGACTTAAACTCCGGCGGGCAGATCA
This sequence comes from Herpetosiphonaceae bacterium, assembly GCA_013813565.1. Lineage (GTDB taxonomy): Bacteria > Chloroflexota > Chloroflexia > Chloroflexales > Herpetosiphonaceae > JACCRK01. The sequence continues at coordinate 10,527 of JACCRK010000364.1, read as the reverse complement.
TGGTCTGTTCACGCCAGCGATACAGCCCGCGCCCAGGGTTGGCGATCTCCGCCGCCGCATAGGAAATGTGGGTCGGCGTCAGGGTAAAAAGTGGCTCTGGCACGGTTGCTGGCGGCCCACATCCCGCCAGAGCCAGCAGCCCTAAAAATATCCAGATGCGGTATCCGCGTCGCATAGCATCCTCTTGGAATAGTGGGAGCGATTAGGTCCGGCATCCGCCGCAAGGGCGCTGATTGCGCGTGCTCCAACGGCTATGGTAGCACGAGTTGGCGCTAAAAATCAGGGTGTAGGATGAATAGTTGCTGAACATAAGCCGGCTCAGCAATAGGCCCGATGATCACCATTTGCAATCGATGTTCCACCATTGACCATTGCTCTGGACGGCTGCGGGTGGTACTATCTGCCCTCGGCGCAGACGTTATAGGTTGTGCTGGCTGCTCGGCACCATCCTATCTACGCCGATGCCCCAGATGGTACTTTAGGGAGAGGATAGTCGCGTGAGTGATTTAGCCGCTGTATATGCCACGCTGGAGCGTGGCGACCGCCTGGCATCCCGCCAGCAACTGATCGAGATCGTCCGTTCGCCGGCGGGCCAGTCCAACGGCGAAGCGTGGTGGCTCCTCGCCCAGTCGCTGGATGATCCCGCCCAGCAGGCCGACTGCCGCCGCCGAGCCCAGGCGGCCGGATATCCGCCAGCGCCACGCGCCACAGCTGTCGCTCAGCCTATGCCGGCACCCGCGCTGCCACCACCTGGCGCCGGATCGATCCCTGCGCCCGACTACAGCGCCGCCATCACCTTTGTGGTCAACAAGCTCGGCGACGATATGGATCGCTACGATCTGGCCCAGGCGCTGATGGCCCGCGAGGGCTGGTCGTATGAGAGTGCCGAGGGCTTTATCGACTATGTCAGCGCGAACTTCGCCCGCACCATCGCCGCGCGCCACCTGACGCTGATCACCGTGATCAGCATGCTGGGGTTAATTGTTGGCCTCCTGCTGACCTGCAGCAGCGTGCTGACAATCAGCAATGTTCGCACCGATGGTGTCGATCAGATTAGGGCCAGCATCCGATTTATTGCCGGTATCGCTATCAGCGGGAGTGCGGTCTGGGGGCTGCTGAAAGGGCTGGCGGCACTGCGCGTCCGGCGCTAGGCCACGCGCCGTCGCAGCAAGTGGTATAAATTATGCTGCTAGCCATGCAGTTTGTGCCTGCTGTAGCACTGTTTGGATCACCTTGTTGGCGTGGTGGCATCTTCATTGCAGGATCCGGGTGCGATTGCAGACGAAGGAGTTATCTCAATGACCGATCAAACCGCACATCATCATATCCCTGCTGAGTCAAAGCTACTGCTGACCTTGCAGCGCCTGCTTGAGATTCAGGGAACTGAGGTAAAAGCCGCCCTCGATGAGGCCAGCCAACTTCTGGCGCAGGCCTTGAACGCCGATAAAGTTGACATATTTTTGTACGAAGAATCCTCGGCGACGCTGGTTGCGGTGGGGACCAGCCAGACGCCCATGGGCATCTTGCAGCATAAAATTGGCATGGATCGGCTGCCGGTGGCCAACGGCGGCCGCACGGTGGAGGTGTTTGAAAGCGGTCAGGCGTATCATACCGACCACGCTGATCAGGACCCTCAGGTGTTGCGGGGCATGAAAGAGGGCCTGGGCATTCGCTCGATGATTGTGGTTTCCCTTGATGTCGATACGCAGCGCCGGGGCGTGCTCTCGGCCTGCACCGCCCAGCCGGAGTCGTTCAGCGCTGCCGATAGCCATTTTCTTGAGTCGGTGTCGCGCTGGATTGGCGTAATCATCCATCGGGCCGAGCTGGTCGAGCAGATGCGGCGGGATGCGGCCGAGCGCGCCCAGCAGACCGTCGCCAATGAGCTGATCACGGTGCTGGCCCACGACTTGCGCAACTATCTGGCGCCGCTGCGCGGCCGCCTCGATCTGCTGCTGGGCCGGGCCCGCCGCGACAATCGCACCATCGATATCCGCGATGCGCAGCTGGCGCTGACTAGCTTTGAGCGACTGCATCAGCTGATTAAGAATATGCTGGATAGCGCCCGGCTGGAGCAAGGCCTGTTTACTTTCGAGCCCCGCTCGTTTAATTTGAACGAGCTGGCCGAAAAAACCGTGGCCATGCTACGCACTCCCGACCACACGCTGCAGATCAGTAGCCTGGAAGAACTCTGTATCGACGGCGATCCCAACAATATTCAGCAAGTGCTGGAGAATCTAATCAGCAACGCGCTCAAGCATGCGCCCAGAGGATCGACGGTGAGTATCCGGCTTGAGCGGGAGACCCGTGACACTGGTCAGTGGTCGCTGGTGAAGATCCACGATCAAGGGCCAGGCATTCCGGCTGAGATTCGCGAGCGGATCTTTCAGCGGTTTGCGGCTGGCCCAAATTCAAGCGGCCTTGGATTAGGTCTGTATATTGCGCAGGGGATTGTGAGCGCCCACGGCGGTGCGCTAACGGTCGATTCCGATCCGGCGACTGGCACAACCTTTACGGTTGCGCTGCCGATTTCGCCATCACTGCTTGATTCAGCGCCATCAGACGCCTAGATCAGCGGCTCATTGACCGCACGGGTTAGCCCGCTGGGCCTAAGGATAGTTTGCAGCGTGTTTAAAAGATCATCGAGCTTGAACGGCTTCGCCAGAATGCACCAGTGCGGATGCTGTACGGCTTCGATCCGTGAGCGCAGCGTATCCACATCCGCCGAGCAAACCAGCACCGGAACGTGGGCGGTGCGGGGATTGTCGCGCAGCTGCTGCAGGACGACCACGCCTGAGTCAGGCTGTTCCATGCGCATATCCAGAATAACGGCGGCCGGCTGCTGCTGCTCAACCACGGCGACAGCGCCGCTGCTAGTCGCACAGGCGGTCATGCTACAGCCTTCATCGGTCAGGATATCCCGCATCATCTCCAGATACAGTGCATCATCATTGATGACTACAATGTGTTCCATTGCCATCGCTTGCCTCCATACATTTGCCAGAACTCACCAACAGTTTTCCACAAATCGCTGATTCAGCATATTTAAGGCCATCAACTAGGTGGCGGATCTGGTTGGGCGAAACAGCCGCCATGCCTATGGTACAATCGCCCGCACTGTTTGGCTCATTTAGAAGGAAATTACCATGAATCAGAAACCTTCGGCGTCGCTTGAGCGCCTGTTTCGCCTGGCTAATCTGGCGGTGCTGCCGGGCTGGATGCTGATGATCTTTGCCCCGCGCTCCCGCTGGACCCAGCGCGTGATCACCAGCGATGCTTTTTTTATCGGTATGGGCGGCCTGTATGCCACGATGCTCGGGGGTGCGCTGGCTGAAAGCCCCGGCGGTGGCGCCGCGCTGCTGAACCCAACCCTGAAGAATATCAGCAAGCTGTTTCAGGAGGGCGGCCCCAAAGGCTCCTTTGCCGGCTGGGTCCACTATCTGGTGTTCGATTTCTTCGTCGGCCGCTCGATCCTGCGCGACTCTCAGGAGCAGCAGATCCCGCACCTGCTGATTGTTCCGGCGCTGGTGCTGACCCTGATGAGCGGCCCGCTGGGCCTGGCCTACTATCGTGCGCTGGTGCGGCTGCGCGGTGGCCGATGAGCGAGCGACCAACCAGAAAGGCACCGGCGATTCACATGTCCGACCATGTCCTGCCTGGGCAGACCAACAACCACGGCACCATGTTTGGCGGCGAGGTCCTGGCGATGATGGATAAGGCCGCCGCGATCGCCGCCCTGCGCTTCTGCCGCCAGTTCGTGGTCACCGCCTCGACCGAGCGGATCGATTTCCGCACCCCGATCCATCGCGGCGACCTGATCGACATGACCGCGCGGGTGATCTACACCGGCACCACATCGATGATTGTGCGCATCGATGCCTGGGCCGAGCGGCCGGTCTCGGGCGAGCGCCACTGGTGCACCACCGGCTACTACTCGATGGTCTCGGTTAGCGAGGATGGCCGCCCGTGTGCGATCCCCCGGCTGCTGGTGGAGACCCAGTCCGAGCAGGCCGACTGGGAGCACGGCGCCAAAATCAAAGCCAGCATCCAGGCGCGCCTCCGCGAGACCGACCCGCCGCCCCAGGACCCGCTGGCCCTGTAGCTGGAGATGCTCGCTGGCTGAGCCGGTCGAAGCCAGATCTGCCACCTGACCTGTTCAGCCAATAGATCAGTCGTGATGTGACGGATATGTAGGAAAATATAGTGGATCTGATCTATCTCACCCTGGTCACGACCCCGGCGGCGCTGCTGCTACACGACACGCCGGAGGGCTGGCGTCTGCCGCAGTTTACCTTTGCGACGCCACATTTCTGGCAGGATGTTGCGCCCTTGAATCAGGCGGTAGCGGCCGAGTTTGGCCTGGACGTGACCACCCTGCGCTGCCTCACGATTATCGACGACGATGCTGCCGCTCAGGCGCGCTTCTACTATGTTCAGGCTGCGGCTGATCTGCGCCCACTCGATGCTGGTGTCGAATGGCAGGCGCTGGCCGATCTCGCTGGGCTCGCCTGGGCCGAGCCAGAGCACGCCCGGATTGTCGCCGAGTGGCAGGCGCGGGTCCAGCCTGAGCGCCTGCATTCCGCGCCCTGGTATCAGCCAGCGTGGGCTACGACCGCATCGGCGTGGATGACCAGGCAGCTAGCCCAGCATGGGTATACGCTGATCTCACCACCAGAACAGCTGCGCTCGTGGGGCCGCTCAACGGTGTGGCGCATTGTGACCACCGCCGGCCTGGTCTACTTCAAGGCCGTGCCGCCGATGTTCGCCCATGAGGTGGTCCTGACCGCCGGCTATCCAGCCTGGTTCGCCCCGCTGATCGCCGCCGATCTTACGGAGCACTGGCTGCTCATGCCCGCTGCTGGGGAGGAGACGCTGGCCGATAGCCGCGATCTGGACCAGTGGGCGGCGGCGCTGCGCCAGTATGCCCGACTGCAAATCGCGCTGGCCCCGCAGGCTGCCGATTTGCTGGCGCTGGGCGTGCCCGATCGACGGCTGGAGGTGCTGCTGGCTGGGATCGACGCGCTGTTGGAACCCTCGATGCTGGCGGCGGCCGGTCTGGCGCCTGAAGAAATCAGCCTACTCCAAAGCCGTAAAGCCGCGCTGGAGGACAGCGCTCGCCAGCTGATGCGCCACGCTATTCCGGCTTCGCTTGAGCATGGCGATTTCTGGCCGGGCCAGATCGTTGGGCAATCCGAGCGCTTTACCGTGATCGACTGGTCGGATAGCTCGATCGCGCATCCCTTCTTTAGCCTGCGCTTTTTCCTGAGCAGCGATCTGCCTGATCATCCGGCTGCCTATGCCCAGCTGTGCTCCGCCTACCTTGAGCCGTGGACGCAGTTCGCGCCGATCAAACAGCTCCAGCAAGCCTTCGCGCTGGCCCAGGAGCTCGCGCCGCTCCACCACGCCCTGATCTACCACCAGCACATCTTGCCGCAGTTGGCCGAGCGCTGGGAGATGGCGCAGATGCTGCCCTACTTCTTACGCCTGCTGCTGGAGGATTCCAGACCGCTCTGACCGGGATTTAAGCGCTCAGCTGAGGCTAAATGGCAGGCTGAACGCGGGCTTCGCTCTAATTGCCGCCTCATCAGGCGTGTGGTATAGTGGTGTTTGCATCAATGTCGCAGAGAGTACCCACCATGAGTGTTATTGTTGTTGATGATCAGGTCGTCCACTACGAGACATTTGGGCGCGGGCGCCCGGTTTTATTTCTGCACGGCTGGCTCGGTTCGTGGCGCTACTGGATGCCCACAATGGAAATCGTTGCCAAAGATTTCCGCACGTACTCCTTCGATTTCTGGGGCTTTGGTGACTCGGATAAGACCAGCGGGATGAACGCCGTCAGTATCTCGAACTTCTCCGACCAGGTTATTCGCTTCCTCGATGCGATGGGCATTGAGAAAGTGCCGCTGGTTGGCCACTCAATGGGCGGAATGGTGGCGCTCAAGACGGCGATCCGCTATCCGAACCGGATCAGCCGGGTGGCGGCGGTTGGCGCGCCGATCGTCGGCACATCGCTCTCCGGCCTGCTCAAGCTCACCGACAACCAATATGTGTCGCGGGCGATGGCGCGGGTTCCGGTGGTGACAAAATTCCTTTTTCGCTGGTTTCTTGGCAACATCAACGATACCTCGTATGGCGAGATCCTCGACGACAGCGTCAAGCCAACCGAGGAAAGCCTGCGCCGCGCCGTTGGCTCGATGATGCGGACCGACCTGCGGCCCGAGCTTGATCAGCTCAATATTCCAACCCTGATCATCCACGGCGCCCGCGATGACATCGTTAATCCAAACCAGGCCGATATCTTTCTGCAGCGCGATCTGCCCAATACGCAGGTCTTTGTGATGTCGGAGAGTCGCCATTTCCCCTTTCTCGATGAGCCGGCCCAGTTCAATAAAGTGTTACAAACCTTCCTCAAGCGCCCGGTTGCCGAAAAGGTCGCCGATACCGCTGCCTAATTTCTGTGGTGTGTCATGTCTGACGATAAACAGCCTCTGATCAATCGACTGAAAAGTGTCGAAGGCCACGTTCGCGGGGTCCAGCGCATGCTCGAAGACGATGCCTACTGCATCGATGTGCTCCGCCAGACCCTGGCGATTCGGCGGGCGCTGGAGAAGGTCGATACGCTGATCCTGGAGCGCCACCTGAATACCTGTGTCACCGATGCTCTGCGCTCCGTCGACCACAGCGCCCGCGATAATGCCATCGCCGAAATCCTCGAAATCTTTGCCGCGACCCGCGACTGAGCCAGGCTTCTGGCTGAACGCTCCAGGCTACGAAAAGTTTCTCAGCGCTAGCCTGGAGCCGCTCTCCCCTCATCTGCCCCTGCTTGTATGATACAATATTGTCTGTGATGAATGTAACAGGTGCAGCGCCGCTCCGTCTGGTGTGGCAACATGTGGCAAAAACCTATGGCTCGCGGCCAGTCTGGCAGCATCTGGCTGGCGAGCTCCAGTCGGGCGAGGTGCTGGTTGTCAGCGGGGCCAACGGGACGGGCAAATCCACCCTGCTACGGCTGTTCTCGGGCCTTGAGCAGCCAACCGCCGGCACAATTCGCTATACCTGTGGCCCACAGTCGCTGACGCCCAGGGCCATGCGCCCACAGATTGGCCTGGTCGCACCTGAGATGATGATGTATCGCGAGCTTACAGCGTTGGAGAATTTGCAGTTTGTGGCGGCGGCCCGCGGCCTGGCGCGCTCGACGGCGGCGCTGCTGGAGCAGCTTGCGGCGGTCGGGCTTTCCGGCCGGGCCAGCGAGCCGGTTGCTAACTATTCGTCGGGTATGCTGCTGCGGCTCAAGTACGCGCTGGCGCTGGTGCATCAGCCGGCGGTGCTGCTGCTCGATGAGCCAACCGCGATGTTCGACGAGGCCGGGCGTGAGCTGGTTGATACAATTATCATGGCCCAGCGCCAGCGCGGCCTGACCATTGTTGCCACCAACGATCAGCGCGAGCTGGCCTGGGGCGACTATGTGCTGAAGGTCGGAAGCGCAGGGCAATGAGAAGTGACAAGCCTGCGTCGCCGGCGCTCTGGACCGCCGCCTGGGCCGTAGCCAGGAAAGATGTGCGGATTGAGCTGCGCACCCGCTATGCGCTCAATGCGATGGTCTTGTTTGCCGTAACCACGGCGGTGATGGTGAGCTTTCGGCTCGGCCCGCTGGGCGTAAGCCGCGACGCACGGGCGGTATCAACCCTGGCGGTGCTGCTGTGGGTGGCGATCTTCTTTGCGGCGATGAATGGCCTGTCGCGAACCTTTGTGCGCGAGGAAGAGACCCGCACGGTGGCGCTGCTCCGCCTTTCGACGCCGCCGCTGGCGGTCTATCTCGGCAAGCTGCTGGTCAACCTGGGCCTGCTGGCGCTGCTGGAGACGCTGGTCACGCTGCTGTTTGTGGCCCTGATGAATGTGCGGATCGCCCAGCCCGGCCTGTTTGCCCTGACCTTGAGCGTAGGCGGCTTTGGGCTGGCCGGTGCGACGACGATCATCGCGGCGGTGGTGGCCAAGGCCGATGGCCGCAACGCGCTGTTTACCATTCTGGCCTTTCCGCTGCTGCTGCCGCTGCTGATCATCGCCGTTGAGGTGACTGAGATCGCCCTGGCTGGCACGGGCTGGAGCAATGCGCTCGGCGGGCTGCGGGTGCTGGCGGCCTACGCGCTGGCCCAGACCGTCGCCTCGCTGCTGCTCTTTGAGCTGACCTGGGAAAGCTAAAAGTAATTGGAGGACCGTAATCATGGATAAAGTTGGTATCGACTGGACACTCCTGCTGTTCCAGATTGGCAATCTGCTGATCCTGATCGCCTATGTGACGTTGGTCGTGATCGCGCTCCGCCGTCTGCTGCGCACCCACAAGCCGCTGATGGTTTACCTGCTGTGGCTACTCATTATTCTGGTGGTACCGTTTGCTGGCGCAGCGCTGTTTTTGCTTGAACATCCCGCCGCTGTCGCCCGGCGCACTAGCTGAAGGGTATTTGGATGCGGCTTCTCAGCTCCATCCTGAGACACAACTATGACTTCTGCACTCAAATTGAGCACTGGCCTGTGGCTGGCCGTGGTGACGGCGGCGATGTTCCTGTGGGTTCCGGCCCACGAGGGGCTTGGCAATGTGGGCCGCATCGTGATCGTCCACGTGCCAACCGGCTGGCTGACCTCGGTGGCCTTTCTGGTCTCGGCGATCTACAGCGCGCTGTATCTGCGCCGGGGCCGGGCCGTCGATGACGCCAAGGCCCTGGCGGCGGCCGAACTTGGCCTGATCTTCAGCGTCCTGGCGACTGTGACGGGCGCGATCTTCGCCAGAGTGGTCTGGGGGACGTTCTGGAACTGGGACCCGCGCGAGACTGCAATCGCGGTGCTGATGCTGATCTACGCGGCCTACTTTGCGCTGCGCTCGTCGATCGAGGATGTCACCCGCCAGCGCCGGCTCGGGGCGATCTATGCGCTGCTGGCCTTTATCACCGTGCCATTTTTGATTTTTGTCATTCCGCGTATCACCGATAGCACGCTCCACCCCAACTGTGCGATTCTCAACACGCCCAACTGCGAGGGTCTGACCCTGGCCGAGGGTGGTCGGGTGATCGGGCAGGTCAGCGACTTTCGGCTGGAGCTGAAGGCGGTTGAGCAGGTTGGCAGCATCACTGTCACCACGGTCGAGGTGCGCAATCCCGATGGCACCTTCGCGACCCTGCGCCCATCCTTCGATAGCGCCACCGGCCGGCCGGTGGCGATCGAGCGCGTGCCCGACAGCCTGCGCGAGCTGCAGATTAAGCAGCTTAGCGGTGCGCCGGGGAGCCAGACCATTGAGCTGGCGCTGGCCAATGTCGGCAACGTTGGTCTGCTGACCGAAAGCCGCACCCTAATCACGTTTTTTGCCTCGCTGCTCGGCTTCAGCGCGCTGTTTGTCTGGCTGTGGAGCCTGCGCGCGGGCCTGCTGAGCATGCACGAGGAGCTGCAGGCGGTTGGGTAAGACGGCGAAAGTTTGATACAATTAAATTTTACATAAGGTATAACTACTATGGATGGATTAATTGAGCCAGGGCTGGCGCTGTATGTTTCTGCCGCAGTTGCGGTGGTGGTCTGGCTGGGCATTTTCGCCTACCTCTGGCGCATCGATGCCCAGGCCAAAGCCCTGCGCCGCATGCTCGACGAACAGCGCAGCCAGGCCGCACCGCAGGCGGCCCCAACGCCCCAGCGACCTGAACGAGTTAAGGAGACCCGCAATGTCTGATCTCGACATGTCTCAATCACGCCCATTTCTGGGCCTCAAACCCCTGCACTGGATCGGCCTGGGCCTGATTGGCCTGGCGATCTGGCTGGGAATTGGTGCGCTCGGATCATCGCTGACGCCCTACGTCAATGTCGCCGAGGCCAAGGCCTCCGCGCGCGCCGTGCAGGTGATGGGCTATCCGCAGGGCGGCAGCACATACGATGAAGGTGTTTTTCGCTTCACAATGAAGGATGAGCTGGGCCAGCCGATTGAGGTTGTCTCCAGCCAGCCCAAGCCCGGCAACTTCGAGCAGGCGATCAGCGTGGTGGCGATCGGGTCGTTCGATAGCTCCAGGAACGTGTTTGTGGCCGACGATCTGCTGGTGAAGTGTCCATCGAAGTATCAGGAAGAAGCGACGCGATAAGTATAAGCGGCCAGATCGCCGGGCTGCCCTCGATCTGGCCTTTTTGCTCGCTACAATCCTTGCTAGAGGTTCCTATGGCTCTATTTATCCTTGGCACATTCCTGATCGTGACCGCGCTGATCGCGGCGCTGAACGCCGCCGTCTCGTATGTGCTGCTGATCGCTGGCCAGCGCCGTGCCCTCGGCTGGGGCCGCTGGGGCGTTCGCGTGGCGGTGGTGACAATCAGCGCTGCGGCGCTGCTGCTGCTGGGCCTGTTTGGCTTCGGGCGCTACGAGTTCAGCTACGTCTACAACTACTCCTCGATCGATCTTGAGATGCGCTATAAGCTCTCAGCGCTCTGGGCCGGCCAGCAGGGATCGTTTATGATCTGGGCGCTGGTTGGGCTGCTGGCGGCGCCGCTGCTGATCCGCCG
>JACCRK010000357.1 GCA_013813565.1 Herpetosiphonaceae bacterium | reverse complement strand
TTGATGATGCTGCGGCGATTGACGCATTGACGCGCCAGTTCGGCACAAAAGTTGAAGTTCGTCGCCAGGGCTCTGGCGGCTATCTCCGCATTGACTTTTACGACGACGAGCAGCTCAATGAGTTAATTCAGGGACTGATGAGCGGAGAATCAGCCTGAAGAGGAGGCGATATGCTGGAACCCAGCTCGACTGAGCACCTGCGGATTGCGCTGGTGTCGCCCTACGATGCGGACTATGCCGGTGGTGTCACCGAACATGTGCGCCAGCTGGCCCACCATTTCCGCCAGTGGGGCCATACAGTCAAAGTAATCGCGCCTTCGTCCAAGCGCACCAGTGTCGACCCCGACTTTATTCCGCTGGGTCGGGTTACTCCGGTGGCCGTCAATGGCTCGGTGGCGCGGGTCAGCCTTTCGCTGACGCTAGGGCCGCAGATTCGGCGCATCCTGGATCGCGAGGGATTTGACATCGCCCATGTCCACGAGCCGCTGTCGCCAACCCTGCCGACGACGTTCTTGAGCCGCTCGAATACGGTCAATGTCGGCACCTTTCACGCCGCCAGCACCCGCTCAATCGGCTACACATTTGTCCAGTCCTGGCTCCAGAAAGTCGCCCCCAGACTAAGCGGGCGGATTGCGGTCTCCGCCGCAGCGCGGGAGTTTGCCAACCGCTATTTCCCCGCCGACTACACGATCATACCCAATGGCGTGGATGCCGAGACCTACGGCCGGCCGGCGCCAGCATTTACCTTACCGGGCAGCCACGGGCCGACGGTGCTCTTCGTCGGGCGCTTCAACGAGGATCGCAAGGGCTTTCGCTATCTGCTGGAGGCGATGGGGCTGGTACAGCGCGCATGTCCTGAGGCGCGCCTGATCGTGGCCGGCGGCGGCGACCCCAGCCCATTTCGCGCCCTGATGCGCCAGTATCAGGTCCGCAATGTCCATTTCCTCGGCTATGTCAGCAAAGAGCAGCTGGCGGCGCTGTATCAGAGCACGACCGTTTTTTGTGCGCCCTCAACCGGCGGCGAAAGCTTTGGAATTGTGCTGCTTGAGGCCATGGCGGCTGGCGCGGCGATCGTCGCCGCCGATAACCCTGGCTATCGCGATGTACTGGATCATCGGCGGCAGGGCCTGCTGGTGCCGGCCCAGAGCGCCGAGGCGCTGGCCGTGGCGGTCTTACAATTGCTTGAAGATGAGACCACCCGCATGGCGATGGCTGCGGCTGGACGCAGCAAATCTCAGGTCTATGCCTGGGATCGGGTCGCCCAACGAGTGTTAGACTATTATCATGGTTTGTTAGCCTGATTGCTGCCGGTGGGCAAGGAGACGTTATGTATAGCTCAGACTTCAAACGTTCGATGCGACGGCTCATGGAACGGTTGGTTGCCCCAATTCTCGGCCGGCTTGGCATCACGCCCAACATGGTCACTCTGGTCGGCCTGCTGCTGACCGTCGGGGTGGCCGCAGTGCTGGCCACCGGCAACCTGTTTTTAGGTGGCTGGCTGCTGATTGCCGCCGGCCTGTTTGACCTGTTCGATGGCGCACTGGCGCGGGCGACCAACCAGTCCAGTCGCTTTGGGGCTTTTTTTGACTCGATCATCGACCGCTATAGCGAGGCGGTCATCTTTTTGGGGCTGCTGATCCACTACCAGCGCGCCGACGGTCCCCAGACGCTGACCGCGATCAGCCTGGTGTACTGTGCCATCATCGGGTCGGTGATGGTGAGCTATGCGCGGGCGCGGGCCGAGGGGCTGGATTTCGAGTGCGAGACCGGCTGGCTTGGTCGCCCGGAGCGCATCACAATCTTATGTATCGGCCTGATCCTCAACTGGCTGATCGTGGCGCTGTGGGTGCTGGCAATCTTCACCAACATCACCGCCGTTCAGCGGATCTTCCACGTCTGGAAGGCCGAGCGGACGGCCAAAGCCGCCGAGCAGCCCAAGGTGCGCAAACCGCTCTGGGATTTTCTACGGATTGAGAAGTAGCAGAGAGTTAGGTACTACAACAGAACGGCCCGCTGGATTTACTCCAGCGGGCCGTTCTGTTGTGTGGCGACTCCGGCGCGACTCGAACGCGCGACCTTTTGCTCCGGAGGCAAACGCTCTATCCACTGAGCTACGGAGCCACATCTGGTTCGCTTAAGATAGTCGGTTTGCGCTGGATTGTCAAGTTGAACGCCTAGATTTTCGGCGGGCACGGAGACCCGCCGTACAGCGCCAGTGCATTCCGTAGCCGTCGGATGAGCCTAGATAGTCGCCAGGAGGCTTAGCGCGAAGACAATGGCGAAAATCACAACTGTGTAGATCACTATATCGCGGGTTGGGGATTGGCCGGTCTTGCCTTTGTAGCTCAGGCCGCACTGCTGACATTTGACCAGCTTCAATATCCGCGGGCCAACCGCGCCGCCCCACCAGGTGAATTTGACCGGTGTCACATTCAGACCCTGGCAGCGCGGGCACGGAACATACGGTGAGTTCGCCGGAACCTGATAGCTCATCTGGATTCGCCTTCCACGTAAGAAATAACCGCAAGCATAGCACACGGAGCAATGTTGGTATCCGATGCGCTGCATTGGGTGCAGATGCGCCCGCTGCCGCTCATATTACCCTGGACGAGGGCGTTTGAGGGCGTGTTCATCGGCTACCCTCCGATGAGCGGCAGCAGTCGCACAAAGCCAACGCGGCTTAGCTCGGTCAGGATCAGTGGCGAGTCGAGGTCGGTGATCGCCAGTCCATCAACCATCAGCAGGAAGCGCCCCTCGGCCAGGCCGGCGTAGGCGCGGGCAGTCTCGCGGGCAACATCAAGCGTGGGGGCGTTCACCTCGCGCAGGGGCTGGGGCTGGGAGTGAAGATCGCTGGTGAGCATATAGTGGAGTGCCAGGCTCATCTCGCGGCAGTGCAGGCTGCGATTGACCTCGCTGCGAACATGCTCGGCCAGCAGGGTGCGGGCTGAGACGGCGTGCTCGCCCAGCTCAACATACACCGGCGGGGTCTGGCGCCCCGACCCCAGACCAACTACGTGGGTCGTCACCGCTAAAGTCATTGGCTCGTTCATCCTGAGTTCCTTTCTGCTTTCGTGACACTTTGAGTATAGCCGCCGGGTGTGTCAGAGGGCGTCACATGGGGATCTTTTTGATCCACGAAGGGCACGAAGGCGCGGTTGAGACTGGCGGGGACGATGACCCGCCGTACAAGGGGTGAGTGTAGCGTTTGCGGGGCTGGGAGGGATGTATCTTTCGATACAATCTGCTGATCCACGCGGGGCACGCAGCGAGGGATGGAAAGGACGGGCGGGTACAGAGACCCGCCCTCCTGCCGCGCCGCCCATCCCATGGCGCTGGCTGAGCCAGGCGAAGCTCACCTCGTCATTTCACAACCCGCCGACAATAGTATAATCAACCTATTCCGCATGTTTAGGCGATTGAGCCGAGTCGCTGTGGGGTGGGTGTTTGATGACTGAGCTGAATTTGGGCGCGACGGCGCTGTTGGCGACCAAAATGTATATCCCGCCGCTCCAGGCGACGATGGTGCGGCGGGCGCGGCTGCTGCAGCTGCTTGAGCTTGGGCAGCAGCGCCGCCTGACGCTGGTGGCCGCCGGCGCCGGCTTTGGCAAAACCACCCTGCTCAGCGAGTGGGCCGCCGCCCAGCAGCCGGTCGCCTGGGTGGCGCTGGACACGGGCGATAACGATGTCGGGCGCTTCCTGGCCTACTGCATCGCCGCCTGGCAGACGCTCGATCCCCGGCTCGGCAGCACCACGCTGGCGCTGCTGCGCTCGCCACAGCCGCCAGCCACCGAGACCCTGCTGACCGTGCTGGTCAACGAGCTGGTCGCCGCCCAGCCGCCGGCCATGACCCTGATTCTCGATGACTACTCGGCGATCACGGCGCCCGCCGTCCACGCGGCCACGGCCTGGCTGCTTGACCACCTGCCGCCAGCGCTGCGCTTCATCATCGCCACCCGCGCCGATCCGCCCCTGCCGCTGGGGCGCTGGCGGGCCCGCGGGCAGCTGGCCGAGATTCGCGCCGACGATCTGCGCTTCACGCCTGACGAGACCGCCACATTTTTGGTCGAGATGATGGGCCTGCCGCTGGCGGCCGGGGATGTGGTGGCGCTGGAAGCGCGCACCGAGGGTTGGATCGCCGGACTACATCTGGCGGCGCTTTCGGCGCAGGGACGCGATGATCTGGCCGGGTTTGTCGCCGCGTTTACCGGGAGCCACCGCTATGTGCTGGACTATCTGGCCGAGGAGGTGCTGGGGCGGCTGGACAGTGCGACCGAGCAGTTTCTGCTGCACACCTCGATCCTGAACCGGCTGTGCGGGCCGCTGTGCGCGGCTGTGCTGGCCGCGCCGGAGACGCTGGCGGGCCGCGACGCGCAGGCCATGCTTGAGTCGCTTGAGCGAGCGCATCTGTTTGTGGTGCCGCTGGATGATGAGCGCCACTGGTATCGCTACCACCATCTGTTCGCCGACCTGCTGCGCTATCGCCTGACCCAGCGCGACCCGGCGATTGTGCCGCTGCTCCACCAGCGCGCCAGCGCCTGGCACGCCACCAATGGCCTGATCGATGCGGCGATCCAGCACAGCCTGAGCGCCGGCGATGTCCCCGGTGCGGTGACGCTGATCGCGGCCCACGCCCGCGATAGCCTGATGCAAGGCGAGGCGCTGACGGTGCGCGGCTGGCTGAGCCACCTGCCCCCGGCGCTGATCGCTGAGTCGGCCCACCTGGCGGTGATCGCGGCCTGGGCCCAGCTGCTGACCGTCCAGATGCCGGGCATTGTCGAACATCTGCGCCACGCCGAGGAGCAGGTGGGGACGCTGCCGGATGTCGAGCAGCAGCGGGTGCGCGGCGAGATCGCCACGATCCGCGCCTTCATCCCGCGCTTTGAGGGCGATATCCGCCGCTCGATCACGCTTTCCGAGCAGGCCCTGACTATCATCGCGCCCGATGACCTGGTGCTGCGCGGAATTATCGCCGGCAACCTGACGGTGGTCGGGCGACTGGTGGGGGATGTTGCGGCGGCAAGCCGAGCGGCGGCGGATGCGGTCGCGATCAACCAGCAGAGTGGCAATACCTTTGCGGCCCTGCTGGCGATCAGCGACCTCGCCCAGCTCCAGGTCATCCAGGGGCAGCTACAGCGGGCCACGGCCACCTTTCGCCAGGGCCTGCAGCTGGCGGTCGAGCGCGGCTGGCGCAACGTCCCGGCGCTTGGCCTGATCCATGTCGGCCTGGGCGAGGTGCTGTACGAGTGGAATGACCTGGACACGGCGACCTACCACATCAACGAGGGCATCGCCATCGCCTTCCAGAGCGGCTACCTCGATATCGCCACCGATGGCTATCTGGTGCTGGCGCGGCTGAAGCAGGCCCGTGGCGACCACGCCGGGGCGACCGAGGTGCTGCGCCAGGCCGAGAAGACCGCCCAGCGCAACAATGTCGCCCGCTTTATCGCCCAGGTCGCCGCCCACCAGGCCCGGCTGGCGCTGATCCGGGGCGATCTGGCGACGGCCAACCGCTGGGCCAGCAGCCACAACCTGCACGAGCAGGAGGAGTTCGATCTGGAGCAGGCCTTTGTCGCGCTGACCCTGGCGCGGCTGCACATCGCCGCCAACCACGCCGACCGCGCCCTGCGGCTGACCGCCCGGCTGATCGAGGATGTCCAGGCCAGCGGCAATGTTGGGGCGCTGATCAAGCTGGCGCTGGTGCAGGCGCTGGCCTACGCCGCCCAGCATCGCGGCAGCAACGCCCGCCAGCAGGTGATCACGGCACTCAATCTGGCCGAGGGGCCGGGCTATCTGCGGGTGTTTATCGATGCCGGGCCGGAGGTGGCGACCCTGCTGCGCCAGCTGCCCGCCGCCGAGGCGCCCGCCTACGCCCAGGAGGTGCTGGCGGCAATGCTGGAGGCCAGCAATGCCACCGCCAAGGCCGCCCAGTCGCTGGTCGAGCCGCTCAGCGAGCGCGAGCTGGAGGTGCTGCGGCTGCTGGCGGCCGGGCTCTCCAACGCCGCCATCGCCGAGCGGCTGGTGATCACGGTCGGCACGGTCAAGCGCCACCTCAACAACCTCAACGGCAAGCTGGCCACCCGCAGCCGCACCGAGGCGATCGCCAAGGCCCGCGAGATTGGGCTGCTGCGGTAGAGGTTAGTAGCTAGTGTCTAGTAGGTAGTGGCTAGTGTGGCACCAACATAGATTTGTGGAAGACAAACGGGTGTCCGGTGGGTCTCCGTACCGCCGTTGTCAGGGCGTATTTGATAGTGGCTCTAAAACGCCAGCGCCCCGCCGAAGCGGGGCCGCTGGTGTTGTGGAAACGTTTGGTTGGGCGTCGGGTGGCTATGCGGCCACTGATTGGAGGCCAAACCGTTTGGCGACCTCGGGGGTGATCAGACCCAGCAGCGCGTAGCCCAGGCCGGTAATCACAATCCCCAGGACCAGGAAGCCGATGCCAAGCGCCATCGCGCCGTAGGATGCGCCGATGGCCATTGCCGACAGACTCAGCGAGGTCACCAGGCCGGCGGCGGTCAGCTGGGTGTTGCGGGCCGCGTTGGCGACCGGCTTGCCGTTGGCGTCTTTTTTGGCCTCGTCGGCGTTATTCGTCCCGACTGGCTCACCGCTCTCGATGGCAAAGCGGCCCATCTCGGCATACGATAAGCCCTTCGAGCTGTCGCCCGCGTGGTGCTGAATAATGTCGGCCATGCTCAGGGCGGTGGCGATGCCCGTCACCGGTGTGTTGGGAATCGTGGCATCATCTGGAGTGACAATTTTTTGAGCGGCCAGCTGCTCGCCGACGAAACTGCGAATATAGATGCCGGCGCCCGCTGTGCCTAGCCCGCCCAGGGCAAAGATGATTCCGACGGCGATGACCAGCTTGGGAAACAAACGTAAGGCCTTCATGTGATGTATCCTCCAAAGGTTCTGAATTTCGTAACCGATGTGACGAGTATACAGGTGGAGGCATTACCTTTGTGTGAATTGTTGACCACCGCCGGTAAATAGACCACTATCTGCCCATTGGCCGCGCACCCGCCGCTCATCGACCGAAGATAAAGGAAATGCTGAATCCAATGGCGGTCGGCGGCGGGCACGCGGTTCCGCAAACGCAGGATGATTTCAACGATTCTTTTGTGGTTGTTAGCGGGGGTTATGCCTGATTTTTGTATACTGGATGGCGCGCTGCTGGCGCTGGACGCGGCCCGAATCGACCCCAGCGACCGCGGCTGGAGCCTGGCCGATGGCTGCTTTGAGACGCTGCGGGCCACCCGCGGCGGGGTGCTGTGGCTTGCTCAGCATCGGGAGCGGCTGGACGCCGGACTGGCGGTGATGGGCATCACACCGCCGGATCTGCGCGATCTGCCCGCCATGATCCGGCGGCTGCTGGCGGCCTACGGCGCGGCGGCCGGGGTGGTGCGGCTACAGGTCACCCGTGGCCCGGCCACCGAGCGCGGTCTGGCGCCGCCAGCCAGCAGCCAGCCAACCACCCTGCTGACCTTCGCGCCCGAGCTGCCGCTCCCGGCCATGCCCAGCGCCCGTCGCGCCATCATCGCCGGTTCGACGAGGCGCAACGAGTGGTCGCCGCTGAGCCGGATCAAAGCGCTGGCCAGCTACCCCGATCTGCTGCTGGCGCTCCAGGAGGCCCACGGGCGCGGCGCCGACGAGGCCCTGCTGCGCAACACGACGGGCGAGCTGGCCTGCAGCACAGTGGCGAATCTGTGGATCGTGCGTGGCCGGACCCTGCTCACCCCGGCGGCGGCGTGCGGCGCGACGCCCGGCGTGGTGCGGCACAACCTGCTGGCGGCGGCCCAGAGCCTGGGACTCACCGCCAGCGAGGGTCGAATTCAGCCCGCCGACCTATGGGGTGCCGCTGAGGTGCTGCTGACCAATGTGGTGCGCGGGGTGCAGTCTGTGGTCGCGGTCGACGGCCGCCCGATCGGCAGCGGGGCCGCCGGGCCGGTCGCGCAGCAGGTGCTGGGCTGGCTGCGGGATAGCGAGGCCCAGCTGGAGCGGCCGACATAAGGCGGCCAGCATCCAGCCCTGGGTCCAGCTTTACCGCGTTGGAAAGGTCTCCGAATCCCTAACGCCGCCGCACTACGCCGGCTCGCGGAATGGCCAGGCGATCTCCATCCGCGCCTCAGGGCCGGGCGGGCTGTGCCAGATCTCGTGGGGCGAGCCGTTGGTCTCGTAGCCGTTGCTGCGAATCCAGTCATGGATGGCATCGTAGGCCTTGAGAATGGCCGGAAACTCGCACTGGTCGCCGAGCATGGTCACCGAGGCGGCCTGGGTGGCTGGAATAATCGCGGCGCTGATGTCGCCCTGGCTGGCGAGCAGGCTGGCGATCGGCAGACAGACCTCCAGCGGCCCGTCCTCCTCGTGGTTGACCGGGCCGTGGAAGATGCCGAAAGGCGAACCGGTGACGCCAACGCCCTGCTGGAGCACATAGTCGTGCAGCGCGCCGATACTGCTGGCGATGTGGCGATCAATGTGATCAACCGTGATCCGCTTGCTGATGCTGACAATCGGCTGGTCGCCAAGGGTCCGTACCTGAACTTCAAGGGTCATCGTTCCATCCTCCTGATTTATCTGGGCCAGTACATCATGAACCAGCCGCCGAGCCTGGGCCGCCCGCTCCTCCAGCTCGCGCACATACGACCGCACTGTCAGCTCAGCGATAGCCGGCGATGCCGCCAGCACCCGCCGAATCGTGGCCAGCGGCATGTCTATCTGGCGCAGGATGCGGATGAGCCGCGCCTTGTGGAGCTGGTCCAGGCTGTAGTAGCGATAGCTCGTCTGGGGATCGATCGAGTGGGGCGTGAGCAGCCCGAGCTGATCGTAGAGCCGCAGGGCTTTGATCGATAGAAAGCTCGCGCTGGCGAAACCGCCGATGGTCAACAGGGTGTCGTGTGTCTGATTCATAGGCACAGTATAGGGTCTGCCCTTTGGGGAGAGTCAAGCGGCAATATGCATTTCCTGGGGATTGCCGGGTACAATAGAACCAATTGTCAGGCGCAGCGGAATTGCCACGATTGTGCCATTGTTCTGCCATTATCCTCTGGTATGCTCAACAGTGAGGTGCCTATGACCATGCAAATTCTGGTGGTCGATGACGAGCCGGCGGTGACCGACCTGCTGGGCTACAATCTGCGCAAAGCTCACTACGAGGTGCTGGTCGCCGCCGATGGTCGGCAGGCGCTGCAGCTGGCCGCCCAGGAACGCCCCGACCTGATTCTGCTCGATCTGATGCTGCCGCAGGTCGATGGGCTGGATGTTTGTCGCGAGCTGCGGCGCACCAGCCAGGTGCCGATTATCATCCTCAGCGCCCGCGATGACGAGATCGATCGGGTGCTTGGGCTGGAGCTGGGGGCCGATGACTACGTCGGCAAGCCGTTCAGCATCCGTGAGCTGCTGGCGCGGATCAAGGTTGTCCTGCGCCGCGCCCAGCCGGCCGCGCCCGCCACTGTCGCCAATCTGCTGGCGGGACCCGGTGGCCTGCGGCTGGATAGCGAGCGCCGCGAGGCTCGGATCAACACCACAGCTCTCGATCTCAGCCGCCTGGAGTTCGATCTGCTGTACCTGCTGGTCGCTAACCTGGGCCGGGTTTTTACCCGCGAGCAGTTCATCGAGCAGGTCTGGGGCTACGACTATCCTGGCGATACACGGGTGGTCGATAGCGTGATCAAGCGGCTGCGCTCCAAGCTGCGGGCGCTCGATCCTGCGGCCGACTGTATTGTGGCGGTGCGCGGCATTGGCTACAAAGCCACCCAGAATGGAAATCTATGAGATCGCTGCGCCAACGTCTGATCCTGAGCTACCTGCTGATCATTGCTCTGGGAATTGGCGGCGCCGCCGTGGCGACCTGGATCAGCGTTGAGCAGATCTATCTGAGCACGCAGGCCACCAATCTGCTGGCCCAAGCCGAGGCGGTCGCCGCCGATCTAGCCCAGAGCAATGGGGCGATGCTGCCAGCGCAGCCGTACAGCCAGCTCACCAACAGCCTGCCCGGCGTGCATCTTCACGTCATCCCCAGCCAGAGCGGCGTCGTGGTGAACCTCGCCCAGTCAGCGGCGCTGCCAGCGAAGTCAGCGGTAAGCCTGAACTCGCTTGACCTGGCGGCGGCCAATCGCCAGCCCGATCTGCTGCAAACGCTGGCGGCCAGCAGCGCCGATCAGATCGCCCCGCTGTACGCCCGCCCTGAGATTAGACAGGCGCAGCAGGGCCAGCCAGCCACGGCGATCCGCCGAATTCCAGCCGCCGCCAATCGGTGGGTGCTCTACGCCGCTGCGCCGGTGCGCGCCGCCAATGGCGCGGTGGTCAGCCTGGTCTATATCGCCACACCGCTGCCGGCCAGCGGCTGGGCGGCGCTGGAGCCAGGCACCCGCTGGCGGCTGGGGGCGATTCTGGCGGCCCTGATCGGCCTGGCCGGTGGGGCGGGCTGGTGGCTGGCAGCCCATCTGGCCCGCCCGCTGAGCCGTCTGGCCAGCGCAGCCAACGCCGTCGCCGCTGGCGATCTCACCCATACGGTGCCGAATCGTACTGGCGTGCTGGAGCTACAGACGCTTGCCAGCGCCTTCAACACCATGACCACAAGTCTGCAGCAGGCCGACCTGGCCAAAAAAACCTTTGTCGCCGATATCAGCCACGAGCTGCGCACACCGCTGACAATCATCAAAGGCACTGTCGAGACTCTCCAGGACGGCGCCCTCGACGATCTGGCGGTGCGCGAGGGCTTTTTGACCTCGCTGGCCAGCGAGACCGAGCGGCTGATCCAGCTGGTCAACGATCTGCTGATCCTCAATCGCGCCAACGCTGGTGCGCTCAACCTGCGCCTGGAGCCGACCGATCTGGCGGGGCTGGCCCGCGATCGGGCGCAGCGCTTCGCCGGGCTGGCGGCGCAGCAGGGCGTGCGCATCACGGTCGCCGCCGACGATCCCGACCTGTGGGTGCAGGCGGATGCCCATCGGCTGGCCCAGGTGCTGGATAACCTGCTGCACAATGCGATTCGCCACGCGCCGCAGGGCACAATCCACGTCACCCTTGGCAGCGATGCTGATGGCGTGAGCTGCAGCGTTGCCGACAGCGGCAGCGGCATACCAGCCACGCATCTGCCGCATATCTTCGAGCGCTTCTACCGCGTGGACAGCTCGCGCAACCGCGGCTCCGGCGGCAGCGGGCTGGGGCTGGCGATCACCCAGGCGCTGCTCGCGGCCCAGGGCGGGCACATCAGCGTCGTGAGCGTCGAGCAGCAGGGCACGACCTTCACCTTCTGGCTGCCCCGCGCCGCGAACTGACACCAAACCGCCGCACGTCTGCCACGCGCCTGCCTTGCGACCGCGCTATCCTGAGCTGGAATATCTAGAGGAGCAACCCGATGAAAACGAATCTCTCTCAGCTCGCAATTGGACTGATCGCCGGAATGGTGCTGGTGGTGCTGATGATGGGGCATCTGGCGCCAGCCCAGGCCGCCCCCGAGGCACCTGGCCGCACCCAGAGCAGCGGCGACTGCGATCCGACCCGCTCGATCCAGGTGAGCGGCGCCGCCACGATCAATGTCGTCCCCGACCGCGTCGAGATCAAGCTCGGCATCGAGTCGACCGATCCGACCGCCCAGGGCGTTCAGGATAAAAGTCTGCAGTCGCTCCAGGCGCTGATGGCGGCGCTCCAGGGGATCGGCGTGGATAAAAAAGATATCGCCACCGATACCTATGTCGTCTATCCCGTTCATAAAAGCTACGACGAGATAAAAATAACCGGCTACCGAATCGATCTGATGATCGCGATCACCTTGCGCGACCCAAGCAAAACCAGCGACGTGCTGACGGCGACCTTCAAAGCCGGCGCCAACAAAGTCATCAATGTCGAATTCTACACGACCGAGCTGCGCAAATACCGCGACGAGGCCCGCAAGCTAGCGCTCCAGGCGGCCAAAGAAAAAGCCGACCTGCTAACCGGCGGCGTGGGGGCGGAGACCGGCTGTGTGCTCAACATTCAGGAACAGTCCCGCTCGAACTACTACGGCTGGTGGAACGGCTACGGCTCCAGTCAAAACCTGTGGAGCCAGAATACCGTGCAGAATGCCATGTCCGACCCATCCCAGGCCGAGTCAGGCGAGACCGATGACGGCCCGATCAGCCTGGGCCAGGTCGCGGTGCGCGCCGAGGTCAGCGTCCAGTTCGCCATCCGCTAGCCGGGTGCTAAACCGCAGCGGCACCCCAAAAAAAGTAGGGGTGCCGCTGCGGCTATTTCAGGCGGGCGGGCTAGGATTGGCGGGGTGTGATCAGCCTGGCCTTTTGCTCGATCTTCTGGCGATCGGCGGGATCGAGGACATACTGCTCGACGTAGCCGCAGCTCGTGCAGATGAAGTGGGTCATCAGCACCGCCTTAAACGCACTGATGGCAAGAGCTCGTTCGTTATCATCGGCGGTGACGGCGTACACGGTGGCCTGGGCACATTTTGCACAAATCCCTTCGTTCATGGCGGCTCCTCCTGCTAGCTGGCGGTCTGGCACTGCGCCCAGTTATACTGCGAGTCGTCGCCATTGTCCAGCCCTAAGCACTAATCCTGATCCCCGATCACTGACCCCCGATCACCCCAGCGCTCGCCCGAGCCAGCGCCGCCAGTTCTCGCCGAGCACGTTGGCGATATCGGCGGGCTGCCAGCCGGCGGACTGGAGCGTGGCGCCGATCTTGGCCAGGTCGCCCCAGGTGTTCAGCTCGGCCGGAATCGCCTCCAGGCCAAAGCCGCCGTCGAGGTCCGAGCC
>JACCRK010000318.1 GCA_013813565.1 Herpetosiphonaceae bacterium | reverse complement strand
GCGCAGAGTCACCGGGGTGTTCACTGGCACCGCGCCGTAGGGCGTCCGGTAGACATCCGAGCGCGAGTCGTGGCGCAGGCTCTCGCCCAGCGCGGTCACCACGACGGTGACGGCATTGCTGGTCGAGTTCCAGGTGATTTTGACATTGCCGCCGCCGACCCCAACCGTAAAGGGCAGATCGGTAGCGGGATAGCTGGGGGTCCCGCTTTCGTTCAGGGCGACTTTGAAGGTATAGGTCCCTTCAGGAATGGCGCTCGAGCTAAACTCGTAGGTGTCATCGCCATCCACATCGGTTAGCAGTGAGCGAACACAGGCGGGAGCGTTGTCGGCAGTACAGCCAAGCTCGCTTTGAAAGCTGCCCGCTGCCACCGCAACGTCGTCCATCACGCTGTCGAGCACGGCCTTGGTCTTATCATCAAAGTAGAACGTAACCAGCGTCGGCACCGCCAGATTAAGCGTGGTGTTAGAGTCAGGGCCAATGACATGATTACCGGAATAGCTACCATTAGCCCAGGCATTGTCAATGACCATTTTGTATTCCCAGCTGCCATTTGGAACGGTAAACTGGCCACGCCACACTCCGTTGCCAATCTGGGTAAGGTGGGTTGTGGCACAGGCTGCATCCCAGTCGTCAGTACAGCCTAACTCGGACTGTAAATTGCCCGTCAGTGTCACACTGGTCGGCGCATTGAGCGTCGCTGGTGTCTGCTGGGCCAGCGTGCCGCGGCTTGTCATAGTGCCGGGCGCGGCCTCAACGACGCTTGGGCGAGCTGAAGCAAATGGCAGAACAAAGGAAACGAGCAGAGACATCAACACAATGAGGTTGATGGGCTTCCGACGATGGATACTGTCGCGCATGGACATCTCCTTTTGGGGTATATGAGGGTTGCTACACTAGCTGTGTAGCGATTTTGTTGGGTGATAAAACAAACTTCCGGGCAAAAAAATAATAACGAAGATACGTTACTTTGTCAAGTGTACGAACGAGGTTTTACCGCTCGGTAGGCCAGCGCATTACCGCACACATGGACTACGGGGTTGCTGAGATCGGAGGATCTCAGCAACCCCGCACTACGCTTGGGGACTCGCTGTCTGCAGCAGGGAGAATGGGCTATCTCCCGCAGGGCATCTCTGCCGCCTCGATAATGATCGGCTCGAACCCCGCCTGAATAGTGGTTCCCTCAACAGAGATCTGGTTTCCCGCCTTATTGAAGATTGCGCGGGTGGTCAGAGGCAGATTTATGACAACGCGACTGCTATCATTGGTCCAGTAGACCAGGTAGGTTGTGGCACCCTTGCGAAAGCCATAGCCTTCAAGCGCGTTGGCCCCCAGCGCACACTCATAGCTTGCATCTTTCAACAAGCCGGATAGAAACTTAAAGGTGTTATAGGCCGGTCGTGGAACCTGATTCGCATCAAGCAAACTCCCTTCCTGCCAGCCAGGGCCATCGAGCGTAAACCAGATGCTGGCCCATAAACCCTGCGCCGATGTGCGGGTATACAGCCGCACGACCTGATTGGCCTGGGCTTCATAGAACTCTGGCACGCGACAGTTGGGTGATGAGCGATAGCACAACAAACCGCCTTCGTTCATCAAGATTGGCTTACGCACGCCATATTTGTGCATAATCGAACGAACAAACTCCAGTTTGCCACCAAATACCCCCCCCCGATGTTTCCAGGAAGGGTGATTGAGATTCCAATCTTTCCCATGCGGCATCCAATAGCTGTAGGCATGATACGAAATAACATCAACGACATCGCCACCACCGTTGCGCAACATTCCTTCGAGAAATTTCCCCGAAACACATGGGGTGGCCTGGCTTTGTAAGGTTGGATCACAATCCAGCAACAGCCCGCCACTAATCACTACTGCTGCGGGATCAGCGCGCTTAACCATTGGATAGACGCGTTTCAACATTTCAGCATAGTGGCCACCGCCATAGTAGGCATCCTTGGCGTCGCCCCAACAGCCAAAAATCGAACTGCCATCGATCAGCGCGGGGTCGACATCCGGCTCGTTACCAAATTCCCAGTATTTCACATTATAGGGTGGGACGCTATAGCGCTGGACGGTCTCGTACACAAAATCAGCGAAGGCATCCAACGCTGCAGGTTTGATTGCGCCACAGGCCGCGCCGGGCACTGCCTGCGCCCAGTCTGGTGTGCCACGAATAATGACAATCGAGCTGAGATTACGTTCACCAAATGCCCGCAGCTCTGCTTCGCGCGATGCCACCGCCGCCCATCGGCGCACGCCCTGGGTTGCCTCCACCTCGGACCAGGCAATCGCGTTATAGCGCACCAGGCTCGCGTTGGCGTCGGCGGCCTGATCGGCTGTTTTTACGCCGTTGCGGGACAAAATCTCCACACCAAATACCGACTGCGGTGTGCTGGTGGGTGGCGTCCGCACTTCAGCGCCTAAGCGTCCGAGCAACACTTTGAACGCATCTGGGTTGGTGGGATGCCATTCAAAGCGCGCCCGTTCAAACCACTGGGTCAAAACGGTATCGCCGCTGCTGTTGGTCTCCAGCCTGAGTTCAGTCAAAGGCAATCCAAAGAGTTGCAGCGAGCGGGCATAGCTGTCAAGGCCTTGAATCGCCAGGCCATGGCTTTCCCAGTAGTGCTTAAAGCCCAGGTCTTCAGCCTGATTACAGACATTGTGGCCGGTCTCAACAAACCACAAACACCCGCTACGTGGGCCGGATTCACGGCCTTCAGCGGCAGGGTTACGGCCAATTTGCTCAAGCCGTTCCACGCCAATTCGCCCGAGCAGAATCGTGTATGGCGCCGGGTTCTCGGGATGCACTTCCAGCCGATGGCGCTCAAGCCACTGGGTTTTAATCGCCTGATTAAGGTCAATGTTGTGTTCGGGGCGGATTTCAGTCAAAGGAAAGCCAAACACCGGCAATCCACCATTGCTGCTCCAATATCCGCTCAATGGATCCGCAACACACCGCAGCACCTCTGGGTCATCCTGGAAACAAATTTGTTGCGCCTCGGCCTGGCGTTGCGGGATGATCACTGTTAGCAAGATAAGTAACGGAAGAACATACAGCACTCGTCGCATCGATTAATCTCCTCACTATCCTCACAATCAAACTGGATCCTGGTCGTCCGTGTTGGCCGCGTTTGCTACGTTGGCTGGCTCCGGCAAGGCCACATAGTGCGATTCGCCAGAGTCAGCCGGCAAGCGTTGACACGTGATAGACTCGCTCTGAATCGAGGGAATCGTGATTTCCTCCGTTCAGAGCGGCACCGGTATCATATTACCGCACGATTAGTGGCAGATAGATCGCCCGCTGTGGCGTGGTTGGCAGCAGCTTCGCGGCGACGTGAATGGCGAAGGCCTCCTGCGCCGCCAACGGCTGGCCGCCAATCATCCCACTGGCGTCGACAACGATCAGCTCGCTCGCCGCAACCGGGGTGCTGGTGCCCGGCAGCACACACTGGCCGGACCCAACATCGTGCTTGACGATATTGCAGTAGCTGCCAGCAGCCAGTGCGGTTGGGTAGGACGTCGTGGCCGGACTAGCGGTGTTGTTGATCGCCACAAAGCCCTGGCTTCCGCGCCCAAAGGCAATGTGGTTGGGCGCGATCGTGGCCCAGCCGGTCAGCGGCTGGCCGGCCGTCACCTGGCGGAACTGCACCATATTGGCGATCGCCGTGCGCCGATGCTCGCAGATCCAGGCGCTGGCGGCACAGTTGGCCGGGGTGTCGCCGGCGACCTGCCCGGCCGCATAGACATTGAGCGTGGCCCCGGCGCTGCCCGATGCGCCATTGACTGTCGGCGGCCCGGCATTCTCGTCGGTCCAGGCGTAGCTCGACATAACCTGCGGATAGCCAAATGGGTGGGCCAGCGCAAAGATATTGGCCAGATTGTAGACCGCGCCATCTTTGTAGTCAACCACGCAGGCGCCACCGGCACCGTGGCCCCGCTGGTTGTCGTGGTTGTCGGTGAAGACGACGGCGAACGCGCTCGGCAGCATAGCGGTGCCAAGGTTTTGCAGGCTGGCGATATCTCCGCCGCAGTTGAAGGCGTTGCCCAGCGCGACGCTGTACTTGAACTCGGTAACATTGCCGCTGGGCGTGTACTCGAAGCTCTTGATCGGCTCGTTGGGATTATTCTGGTCGATAACTTCCTGATAGATATACGGCCGCGGACTCAGCCCGTCGAGGATCGCGCTGAGATCCTGGCTGGCGATATGTTTGGCCGCATCAACCCGAAACCCCTTCACGCCTAGATCGAGCAGCGACTGCAGGTAGGCGTGGATGGTTGTCCGAACATCGGCCACGCCTGTAGCCAGATCAGCCAGGTTGAGCAGCTCGCAGGTCTGCACCTGATAGCGCATGCTGTAGTCGAAAATATTATGCTCATCATCAAGGTTGGCGCCGCTGGTGCCGCAGGCGTGAAAATCGTCGCGCTGGGTAAAGCTGCCGGGATAGTTGTAGTGGCTGTAGAGCGTCCCATCAGTGCCAGTCGCGGTGTTGCTGCCGCTGATGCCGGTCATGTGGTTGATTACGGCATCGACATAGATGTCCACGCCGTGGCTATTGCACGTGTTGACCATGCTCTGGAACTCGGCCAGGGTGCCGCTGCGACTGGTGTTCAGACGGTAGCTGACCGGCTGGTAGCGCACCCACCAGGGGTTGTTGGCCTGCACGCTCGGCAGCAGGTGCTCCATCGGCGGCGAGACCTGCACGGCCTTGTAGCCTTTGGCGCCTAGATACGTGCACTCCTTGGCGATATCGCTCCACATCCACTCGAACAGGTGCACATACACCCCGCCGGCCGGGCTGGGCGCAACGGTATCCTGAGCGAGGTTAGGCGTGATGGTCAGGAGGCCATCGCCACTGTCGCTAGGGCTCTCGACGCGCCACTTTTTCGAGAAACCGCCATCTTCACTACAGTAAGTGGTAAATCCATACGTACCCGGCGCGAGGCTGGCGGTTGGCAGATTGGCGGTATATTCGTCGTTGTTAATGTTTCCCGTGAAACCTCCGTTGTAGCTCATCGGCAGGTCAACCCACTCCTGCCCGTAGCGGCCCCAGTGCAGGTAGCAGCCGATGCCCGCGCCCTGGCCGGCGCCCGGCGTCACGCCCGGCTCATACACCTGAACATATACATTCAGGCCGCTGGCATCACCCTCCTGGCGCTGCTGGGCGATACCTTGCGCCCCTGAGTAGCCGCCGACCGGGTACATACTGCCAACCCAGTCGATGCTGCTTGGCAGCGAGGGCGGAGCGCTGGTCGAGACAAACACCGCCGTGGTGCGGGCCGGAATGCTAAAGGTGCCATTGGTAGTGTTGAAGCTCGCGGTTTTGACCACCGCATCGGCATCAACCGCGTCGTTCTGCAGCGGGTGCAGGCTGAAGCCCATCCCGGCCAGCGCACCGACCTGATAGGTCTGCGGCACCTTGTTGGCGTTGAATAGCACCATAATGTACTCGTAGCTCGGGTCCAGGTCGGCGCCGGTCGCATCAGAAAGGCCCAGCGCGATCAGGCCATCCTTGGGTGTGGTGATGCTGACCCGGCTGTTGATGGCGGCCGCCGTCTCCAGCCGAAACAGCTTCGAGCTCTTGCGCAGGCGCAGAATCTCACGCATGTGCTGGCGATTGGCCGCGATGGCGGCGCTGCTCGGCTTCAGCGCCAGGTTGGCCAGCAGCGGACCCATAATCCCCCAGCGCGACTGGTTATCCCAGGCCGGCGGCAGCCCAACCGCGAAGTTGTTGCTGCTGCCGGTGAAGTCAACCCGATTGAACCAGTCGCCTGAGTCGTAGCTGTTGCGATCGAGCGACTTCGAGCGCAGCAGATCGCCGCCCAGGTCGAAGAAGGGGATGCCCTGGGCCAGCCCGACCAGGCTCAGCCCCATATTCTGCACCCGCACCCGCTCAGCCATCGTGGCGCCGGCCGGCAGCTTGAAGATATTCTGATCGTACAGGGTTTCGTTGTCGTGCTTGGAGACGTAGTTGATGCTCTCCTGGGGATCGGCGGTATAGTCGGCGATGCTGCCGGCCAGCGCAATCCGCAGCCGGCCCATCTCGGCCCACAGGTCGCTCTGGTCGCGGTTGGCATACAGGTAGCCATTCCAGTCGTAGGACAGGCCGTTGATAAAGCCCTGATGGCGGATCTGGGTCGGGTCGGCGCTGTAGCCGCCGTGGGCCGCATCGCGAATCCGGTCGTTGAACGTGCCGATCCCGGTGCCGCGCATGTTGATCTGTTTGGCGTAGTGCAGCCCCTTGGACTGCGCCGAGCCAAAGTCCCAGCCCTCGCCATACACATAGATCGCGCCGCCATCCACGCCATCGGCGGGGACGGTGAGCGCCTGCACCGCATTGGTGACGTTGACCGCGTTCGCGACCGTGTGCAGATTCATCAGGTCGAAGCGAAAGCCATCGACTTTATATGCCTTGGCCCACAGCACAACCGTGTCGGTCATCAGCTTCTCCATCAGCGCGTACTCCGAGGCCGTATCGGCGCAGCAGCTCGACATCTGCAGCACGCCGTTGCGGTCGAAGCGATGGTAGTAGCCCGGCACCACCCGGTCGAGCACCGACTGCGGGTCCTGGCCAAAGGCGCTGGTGTGATTGTAGACCACGTCCATCACCACCCGCAGTCCGCTGGCGTTGAGCGACTGCACCATCTCGCGGAACTCCAGGATCCGGGCGGCGCCGTCGGGGTTGGTGGCGTAGCTGCCCTCCGGCGCGCCGTAGTGGAGCGGATCGTAGCCCCAGTTAAAGCCGTCGATGGTCCGCGACAGGGCCACGGTGGCCTGCTGCTGGCTGGAGTCGGGCGCGTAGGTCGCCAGCAGCGCCGGGTCAGGCTCGCGGCGGGCGGCCGGATCTTCGTTGACCGAGGCGATATCGAAGGCCGGCATCAGGTGGACATGGGTCAGCCCGGCAGCGTGCAGCGCCAGCAGATGCTGCATGCCGTCCGAGCCGGCCGCCGTGAAGGCCTTGAAGGTGCCGCGCTGGGCGGCCGGCACAGTGCTGTCGTTGAGGCTCCAGTCGCGCACGTGGACTTCGTAGATCGTAATATCCTCGGGCGCGGCCAGGGCGGGCTTGCTCAGGCTATCCCAGCCGGCGGGCTTGAGGGTCGCATCGTTATAAAGATCGACAAACTGGCTGCGCAGGCTGTTGCGTGACAGGCTGACCGAGTAGGGGTCGGTGACCAGGTTGTGGACAACCGCGTCAGCGGCGGGGACATAGACCTCGACATCAAACAGATAGAACTGCTTATCCCAGCCCGCCATTCCGCCCAGGCTCCACACTCCCGAGGCCACGTCCCGGCTCAGCGCGTGGGTGGTAAAGCTGGCGGTGGACGAGGTGGTGTAGCGCCGCAGTTGCACCGACTTGGCGGTTGGCGCCCACAGCCGCACAGTCGGCACGCCGCCGCTGTAGCTCAGGCCGAGCGCCTGCGGTGTGGCCGCCGCCGCATACAGCGCATCGAGCACGCCCTGAATCTGCAGCGGAGCCATATCCAGCAGCGTGCCTACGCCATTGTAGGAGGCCACCACCACCTGGCCCTTGAGCAGATTCGGCACCAGCCCCAGGTTGCCAGCCGCCAGCTTGAGCCGCGTCAGGCCGCCGGCGTTGGGATTTTTCGGGTAGTCGGCTGCGTTGACGGTGCCGCTGGCCGTCAGGGTGAGCGCCGGCGCCGCCGCCAGATCAATCTGGCCGTCGGGATCGCTCAGCAGCTTGTAGCTGGCCCCGGCGGTGCCATTCCAGGCGATCGTCGCCACGTCGAGCCACAGCGCCCGTGCGCCGCTCCAGGCCGTCGGGGTACCCCACAGATCGCTGCGGGTGGTGCTGCCGCTGGCCGGCGTGGTTAAGCTCCGATTGCCGCTGAAGCTCTCCCAGGCCACCAAATTTCCGGCGCTGTCCTTTTTCAGGTACTTGTACTGCAGCGTGGTGCTGGCGGGCAGGCTGATCGTGGCGTACCAGCGCGGGTACGGACCGGTGGCGAGCGGAATCGCATTGGCCACGCTCCAGCTGCCCAGCTCCGGCTGATCGCCGGACACGAAAATACCTTCGCCCCAGCTGGTAGACGCCTCCAGATTGAAGGTGACAGTCACGCTGTTGGCGGCGCGCACACCTACTTGAGCGGGCCAGAGCGAAACGCTCAGCAGGCCGAGCAGGGCGATGAGCAGCCAGTGGCCCGGACGTGAGGTGGGATGCAACATGGGTCAACTCCTTGTAGGGAAATGGTCAAATAGTCTGGTGGATGTTGCTGCGGTGGCCTGGTTTCGGCTCTTTCTGAGGCGTTCTGGTTTAGGTGTCGATATTGGTCGCTAGAAAGTCTTATGCAAAGTATGGGATATTCTGTTTTTTTGTCAAATCCGATTGCGCGGAGGCCACTAAAATAATCCGCAAAAATCCCTATCTGCACGCCCCAACCCTGCGCACTGGCAACACCATGCCGAGCGGAATGTTTCCCGTGAAACATGGTAAAACCGGATTCGCGAACACCGTCACGTGGGGAAAGTGCTGCATTCAGCTGCTGGCTGAGCCGATCGAAGCGCGGCATTTTGGCTTCGATCGGCTCAGCCAGCGGGAAGTGGCCCAGCTACCCGCGATATAATCATTCAAAGCAGCAAAAATCAACCCTCAGCATCTAGCATAAGGAGCAACCTCATGGGCACTGGTTCAACCACGATCACCTGGCTCGGCCATGCGACCTTCCTCTTTGAGACCGGCGACGGCAAGCGGATTCTGCTCGACCCCTGGCTGACGGGCAACCCGGCGTTTCCAGACGGGTGGCGCGAGCGGCTGACCAGCGGGATTGATGGGATCCTTGTCTCGCACGGCCACTTCGACCATTCACGCGATGTCGTGGAGCTGGCCCAGGCCAACGGCTGCAGCGTGGCCACCCAGATGGAGCTTGGGCAGTGGCTGGTCGGCAAAGGCGTGGCGGAAGAAAACGTAATCGGGTTCAATCGTGGCGGCTGCATCGAGCTGGCCGGCGTGCGCGTGACCCTCACCGACGCCCGCCACAGCAGCAGCGCCGACGACAATGGCCAGACGGTCTACCTGGGCGAGTCATGTGGCTTTATCCTGCAGTTTAGCGAGAATTTCACGGTCTACCACACTGGCGATACCTGTATCTTCAGCGGCATGCAGCTGATGGGCGAGCTATACAAGCCCGACCTGGTCATTCTGCCGATCGGCGACTTCTTTACGATGGGACCCTTCCAGGCCGCTCACTCGCTCCGGCTGATCGGGGCACCCAATGCGATCCCCGAGCACTATGGCACCTTCCCGATGTTGCACGGCACCCCCGAGCAGCTGCGCAGCGAGCTATCCAAAATCAACCAGCCGACCGCAGTGATCGACCTCAAGCCCGGCGAGTCGTGGGTATCTGAACCCTAGATGTTTCACGCGAAACATTGGAGCCACAAACCAAGGATATGGGCGGGTAAAAACCGTCCATATCCGCTAAATGAAGCGGAAGCTACAGTTTAGCTGCTAAATTTTTGTGGATAGCACACCAGCGCTAAAGCGCATATTTTGGCTTGAAAAAGCCATGTTATGCACATTACCCACAGGTTTTCCACAAAAAACCGCCTTTTCATACGAAGGTTCTTGACCTCGGCTTAACAACAAGCTAACAAATAAACCCCTAGACCCAAAAGCAATGCCCAACTCATATCACCCCGTTAACCCAATCAGAATGCACCAAATAAGGGTAATTCCCCCAACGATCGTCCAACCATCCATCAAGAGACTATGCGTTCAGAAGCTCCAACACACTCGATCTTAGAGGGTCCAGGGGGATGAAACCTCCCGACGCGGCCCAGCGGGCACCCCGAGACGAATCAAAAGTACCCACTACAGAAACATAAGTCCTGAATGCGACCCAGGGCTGCGTTGCCGTGCATGGTAGTTTGCGGTATCATGCCCTATACAAAAAAGTACTAGATCCCCTGAATGGAGAGCGAGGAAAGCCAGAAATAAGGGCCTTCTTATGGAGTTGAAACAAAATGAGTCAATTGGAAGAATTGCCCCCAAAGAGATCGGGGCGTTGGATGCGCTTAGATTTACACCTGCATACCCCAGCATCAGAAGATTATGCCGAAGCAAACGTTAGTTACCTTGATATTCTCCGTGAAGCTGAACGGCGCCAGCTAGATATCATCGCTTTTACAGACCATAATACCGTTCACGGCTATGAATTATTTCGCAATGAGGTCGAGTTTTTAGGCCGGATGGTGCAGGCAAATCGCTGTACCGATGAAGAACGTGAGCACTATGCCGAATTTCAACGGATTTTAAACAAAATTACTATTTTGCCAGGCTTTGAGTTTACCAGCCACTATGGCGCCCATATTCTGGGTATCTTTGCCGCCACCACGCCCCTCAGCGTGCTTGAGGCAGTTTTGCTGCAGCTTGGCGTGCCAACGCAGGAGATTAAAAGCGGTTCCTGTTCGATCCCAAACACTAAATATGTTACCGAGGCCTATGAGATTATCGCCCGCAACGGTGGTATTGTGATCGCGCCCCACGTCAATGCGCCCTCCGGCGTGGTCACCGAGACCCTGCGCATGGGTTCCAGCGGCCAGTCACGGGTCGCCGCAACCCAAAGCCCGCATCTGCACGCCCTGGAGTTTGTTAATTTCTACACCACCCACGATACTTTCCTAACGCCGCATTTCTACAATGGCCAGCACGAGCACTACGAGCGCACCATGTTCTGTATCCAGGGCTCCGATGCCCACCGGGTACGTCGCGTCGGCAACGATGCCACCGACCCGCGCCGCGCCCACGGCATTGGCGATCGCTACTTTGAGGCGTTTTTGCCCGAGCCTTCGTTCGAGGCGCTCAAGGCGCTGTTCGCCAGCAGCGCGTTCGAGCACGTCCGCGTGCCCAAGCGCGATCAGAAACAGTGGGAGATTGATAATCTGCGCTTCAATGGCGAGTCGCGCCACTTTATCCTGCGCCCGGCCACCAGCGCCTATCTGGACACTGCCTGGCAGGATATGGCGGCCCTGGCCAATGCCGATGGCGGCGTCCTGATCATCGGGGCGATTGATGACCAGGAGCGCCTGACGCCGCCGGAGATCAGTGAGCGGCTGCGCACGCAGATCACAACCCAGATCGATCCCAAGCCGGCTCTCTCGATGGAGCTGATGAACTATGAGGGTCGCGAGCTGGTGCGGATCGAGATCAAGCCCACCGCGCTGCCGCCCTACATCACCAGCGATGGCGCGATGTATGTGCGCCGCGATGATGCCACCGTGCCGGCCACCCGCGATGAGATTCTCCAGATCGCTCGCCACGCCCTGGCCAATGGCGCGACCACGCCCCTCGACAATGGCGAGGAGCTCGATCTGCCCCGCTCAGGTGTCGAGATCGTCGGCGAGCAGAAGCGCGTTGGCGTCTGGTCCTATGAGGTGCGCGATCTGCGCACCACCACTGGCGTCGAGCGCGATCGCGCCCAGGGTCTGTGGGCCTACGCGATCGCCCGTCACGAGGAGCTGCGCGATCATAAGATCGATTTCAGCAATCAGGTGCGCTGGCACGGTCGGCTGGGCGTCTGGCGCACGTTCCAGCAGGGCAATCGGAATAAGTACGATCTGCTGCACCGCGATGCCAACGGCGTGATCGACCATATTTTCTATGGGGTCTCCGAGTGGGGACTTGGCGAGGGCTGGCGCACGCTGCTGGGACTCTCGGAGCATGCCGAGGATGGCCTCGATGAGTTTCCCGGCGCCACCAGCGATACAACGCTCATGGCGCCGGCTGCGCCACCAGAAAAACATGCGCTCGCCGAGGAGGCCTGGCGACCCTGGGGCGACCGCAAGTATCGCTGGAAAGGGCGCGGCGGGCTGTGGCGCATCTATGGCGCCGATGACAAGCTGCGCTTCGATCTCTCCATGCGCAACAAGGACGACGAGGAGTTTCAGGAGTTTCGCGATGTCACCCGCGCCAAGCTCAGCGAGGCCTGGATCAACCTGATCCGCGTGCAGCCGCCAACCACCGGCATCGAGGTGGTCAGCGTCGAGGAGAATGAGTGGGGCCGGGCGTTCCGCTTCCGCAATCTGCGCACCGACGAGATCAGCGACCCCTGGCGCGATGTCGACTTGGAGCCAGGCACGGTCCGCGAGTACGCCGCCCGCATGTATCTGGAAGATATGCCTATCGATGAGGCCGCCGTGCGCTGGTGGGGCAATATCGGCTACATGCGCCCTATGCGCTCGCAGGTCGATCTGGTCTACCGCGACCAGGAGGGCGAGGACCATATTTACTACGCCGCCCGCCGCGAGGAGCTGGAAAACGAGTGGCGCGAGCTGCTGGAGATGTGGCCCGATGAGTAAACGTGCGCCGGTGGTCGTGGGCGTCAGCGGCGCCAGCGGGGCCGCCCTGGCCGACCGCGTGATCGCCCGCCTGATCGCGCTGGGCCATCCGATCGAGCTGATCGCCACGCCGTCCGCGCGGATCGTCTGGCGGCAGGAGATGGGCCGACCCTGGGCCGAGGCGCTGGCGGCCTGGTCGGAGTCGGGCCTGATCACCGAGCATAATCCGAACAATCAGGCCGCCACTATCGCCAGCGGCTCGTATCCGGTCCACGGGATGCTGATCGTGCCTTGTTCGATGGGCACCGTGGCCGCGCTGGCCGCCGGGTTTGCTAACAATCTGGTGCTGCGGGTCGCCGATGTGACCCAGAAGGAGGGCCGCCGGCTGGTGGTGGTGCCCCGCGAGACGCCGCTGTCAACTATCCATCTGGAGAACTTGCTGCGCCTTTCGCAGCGCGGCATCCGCATTGTCCCGCCCATGCCCAACTTCTATCAGCGTCCGACCACTGTGGCCGAGGTGGTTGATTTTGTCGCCGCCCGCGCCCTGGTCGCCCTCGGGGTCGCCGGCGAGCTTGACGCCGACCAGCAGTGGGCCGGCCTGGAGCTGGATTAGCGACCTCACCCTCGCAGCTGCATAATTCCGCACAGCTCGACCATAATGTGATATATTTCACATAACACTATTTTAGTATGGCTTGGAACCGCAGCGCTCCCAGCCGAATCCTAAAGGTAGATTGCAATGCACACTGCACCAAACTCAACGGCGCCCGCCCTGTCGGTGCTACCGACGGCCGAGGAAAAAGCGACCTACGTCAACCAGATGTTCAGCACAATCGCCCCGCGCTACGACCTGATGAACCGGCTGATGACCTTTGGCCTCGATCAGGGCTGGCGGCGCTGGGCGGCGCGCACGATTGCGGCCCCCGGCGCAACCCACGTCCTTGATCTTGGCACTGGCACTGGTGATTTCCTGCCGATCCTCGAACAGGCGATGCCCGGAGCGCTGGTGACTGGCGTCGATTTCACCTATGCGATGATGGCCGCCGGGCAGACCAGGCTTGAGCGACAAACCCGCCAGGCCGCCTTTGTCAACGGCGACGCGCTGGAGCTTCCCTTCACCGCTGCGGCCTTTGATGCGGTCACAACTGGATTTACGATGCGCAACGTCGCCGATATCGGCCAGGCCTTCCGCGAGATGGCGCGGGTCACCCGGCCGGGCGGAAAGCTGGCCTGCCTGGAGGTGGCGCGGCCGAAAAATCCACTCGTGCGCTGGGGCCACCAGCTCTACTTCAACAATATTGTGCCGATCATTGGGCAGATCGTCGGCGGCAACGCGGAAGCCTACACCTATCTGCCGCAGTCAGCCAGCATTTTCCCACCGCCACCGGAGCTGGCGCGGATTATCGGCGCCGCAGGCTGGCACACCGTCTCCTGGAAACTGCTCGGCCTTGGTGCCGTCGCCGTCCATATCGCCACCCGCAACAATGCCGACCCCAGCCCGTCTAACCACCAGGCCATTCCCGAATAATGCTAGTCAAGGGGCGGGCTATAGTTGTACAATAGCAGCTGTGGCACGGCGGAACGTGCCGGATCGTTGGCTTTAGAGCACAAGGAGTATGTGATGTCCGATCAAGACAATCAGTATCGTCCAAAGTTTGATCCGCACACGGGACAACCAATATATCCCCCATCGCCGCAGGGCGCGGTGCCGCCGCCACAGGGCTTTGGCCCGCCACCGCAGGGTTTCAACCCACCGCCGCCGCAGGGCTACGGCTCAACCCCGGAGCCAGGCTACGGCGCGCCATCAACTATGGCCAGCAACCCCGGCCAGGTGCTCGACCTCCCCGAGCCCCACGTGGCCCTGCGCGGTCGCAGCGAGGCCGGGCTGCGCTACCAGATCATTGGCACGGTGCTGCAGGCTGCTATCATCGAGCTCGATCCAGGCCAGATGATTTACTCGGAGAGCGGCGGCATGTCGTGGATGAGCGGCAACATTCAGATGAATACCAACAGCGGCGGTGGCATCGGCAAGATGTTTAAGCGGGCGATCTCCGGCGAGTCACTGTTTATCATCGACTTCACCGTCGCTGGCGGCACCGGCATCATCGGCTTTGCCAGCGAAATGCCCGGCAAAATCGTGCCGCTGCATCTCGCCCCCGGCCAGCAGATCATTATGCAAAAAGACTCGTTTATGTGCGCTGAGAAATCAGTCAACCTGGAGATCCACTTCCGCCGCAAGCTCGGCGCTGGCCTCTTTGGCGGCGAGGGCTTCATTATGCAAAAAGTGACCGGGCCCGGCGTGGTCTTCACCGAGCTTGACGGCGAGGTGGTTGAGTACAACCTCCAGCCCGGCCAGGTGATGAAGGTCGACACCGGCCACATCGCCATGTTCGAGCCCAGCGTGCAGTTCGATATCGAGATGGTGCGCGGCTTTAAGAATATGCTGTTCGGCGGCGAAGGCCTGTTCCTGGCGACCCTGCGCGGCCCTGGTAAAATCTGGCTCCAGACAATGCCGGTGATGAACGTCGCCAAGAAGATCGCCCAGTATCTGCCTTCAGCCGGCAGCAACTCCTCCGGCCAGGGGGTCGGGGGTATGATCGGCGGGATGCTTGGGGGCGACTAATAATCAGTCAAGCGTTGTGTGAAGCAGCGCTCCGCTGGCTGAGCCGGTCGAAGCCAAAACCCTGGCTTCGACCGGCTCAGCCAGCGATTATCAATCCACGGCTGACGAACCTCTAATCCCAATACCGTTCAAATACGCCCATTCGTGGGTATTTTCCACGCTCCACCGCGATGGAAAGTAGAATCAATCGATTCTCCATATTTACTTCTCAGCATTACTTCTTCATGATCTTCGTGTCCTTCGTGGATCGGTATAGCTCCTGATCCCTACCCTGGAGACACCCCAATGCGGCGTAAAGTGCTCGTTCCCGTGTGGCAACTGATCGTCGGCGGCGTGCTGGCGGCGGCGGCGGTGTTGGATCGGCTGCTGCTGCCGAGCGTGCGCTGGTTTTTTCGCCAGCGCGCCAACCAGGCGATCACCGAGGTCAACAAGCGGCTCCGGCTGCAGCTGCCAGCCTTCAAACTAACCAAGCGGCGCGTCCTGATCGACCGGCTGGTCTACGATCCGGGCGTGCTCGAGGCGGTTGAGGAGTACTCGCGCAGTGAAAACATCCCCAACGTAGTGGCGATGGCCAGAGTTGAGCGCTACGCCCGCGAGATTGTCCCCTCGTTCAACGCCTACATCTACTTTCGCGTCGGCACCTGGCTCAGCAAAACCGTGGCCCGCTTTCTCTATCGGGTCCGGCTGGGCTACTCCGATGAGAACGCGCTGGCTCACGTCGACCCCAGTTCCAGCGTGGTCTTTGTGATGAACCATCGCTCGAATATGGACTACATTCTGCTGGCCCACATTGCCGCCGAGCGTGAGGCGCTGAGCTACGCCGTCGGCGAGTGGGCGCGGATCTGGCCGATCCAGCAGTTGATTCAGGCGATGGGGGCGTTTTTTGTGCGCCGCGGCTCGGGCAACACGCTCTACCGGCGGGTGCTGGAGCGCTATGTCCAGATGGCCACCGAGAACGGCGTGGTTCAGGCGATGTTCCCCGAGGGCGGCCTGAGCAAAGATGGCGCCCTGCGCAGCCCCAAGATCGGCCTGCTCGACTATATGCTGCGGCGCTTCGATGCCGAGGGCGAGCGCGATCTGGTGTTTATCCCGGTTGGCGTCAACTACGACCGCGTGCTGGAGGATCGTACCCTGCTGCGCGACGCCGACCCCCAGGATCGGCCGGCAGAGTCATCGGCCTACGCGCTGCGGCGCACCCTGCGCTTCATCCTCCACAATGTAGGGCTGATGGTGCGCGGCGGCTGGCATCGCTTTGGCTATGCGGTGGTCAACTTTGGCCCGCCGATCTCGACCCGCGCCTATGCGCAACAGCACGGGATCGACTTTCGCGCCCTCGATCGGGAGAGCCGGATCGCCCACGCCCAGGATCTCGCCCAGACCATGATGCAGGCGATTGGCCAGGTGGTGCCGGTGGTGCCGGTGGCCCTGGTCGCGTCGGTCTTTGTGTCCAGCCCGACGGCGGCGCTGTCTAGCCTGGAGCTTAAGGCACAGGTGCAGGCGCTCTGGGACCAGCTGGAGCAGCGCGGCGCCTACATCTACATTCCGCGCAACGACCGCGAGTACGCCATCGAGGTCGGGCTGCGCATGCTGACGCTGCGCCATCTGGTGGCCAACAAGCGCGGGCTATATCAGCCGGTCGCCAAAAACCTCAGCGTGCTGCAGTTCTACGCCAGCTCAATCGCCCATCTCGTAGCGCCAGCAGCCAGCCTGGATCACCAAAAAGGATAATTGAATGCAACCAGTCACCCTTGTGCCGATCACCGCCGCGAACTTTCGCGAGTGCATTCGGCTGAAAACCCAGCCCGAGCACGAGAGCTTTGTCGCCACCAATCTGTTCTCAATCGCCGAGGCCTCCGTCCACCCCACCTGGACCCCGTGCGCCATCGCCGCCGGCGAGATCCTGGTTGGCTTTGTGCTGATACCATTCAGCCTTGCATAGTATGCGGGTCTCAGGTATCCTTCACGGCAGTTATGGTTGAAGGATAGAGGTCTGCTATGCGGAAAGATCTGCCACCGATTCACGAGGATGTTGCGACCCTCAA
>JACCRK010000312.1 GCA_013813565.1 Herpetosiphonaceae bacterium | reverse complement strand
CAGATGGCCGGCCGCCAGGTCCACTACTACCCATTTGCCAGCGCCCGTGGCCATGATGCGTTTTTGCTGGAAGACGAGCAGATCACCCCGCCGCTGAGCGACTGGCTGGCCTCGCTGTAGGCTGGTCGCTACTCCGCCTCGTCCAGCACATAGTCCACGGCGGCCAGGGCATGCAATCTGGTCGTATCAAACAACGGCACCTGGCTGTCGCCGGACTGAATCAGCAAGCCAATTTCGGTGCAGCCGAGAATAATCCCCTGCGCACCGGCCGCGATGAGCCGCTGGATAGCTGCGATATAGAGCTGTTTGGAGCTTGCCTTAATCTCGCCCAGACACAGCTCGGTATAGATAATTCGATGGATCGTCTCACGATCGGCGGCAGCGGGGACGATCACCTTCAGGCCATAGTTCTGCTCCAGCCGCCCCTTGTAAAAATCGTGCTCCATGGTAAAGCGCGTGCCAAGCAGACCCACGGTTGTGATACCGGTGTGGCGAACAGCGGTGGCGGTTGGATCGGCGATATGAAGCAGCGGAATCGTAATCTGGGCTTGAATCATATCGGCGACCTTATGCATGGTATTGGTACACAGCACCACACATGCGGCGCCACCGTGCTCCAGACGTTGGGCCGCCTCAGCCAGCAGCGCCGCCGCCTCAGCCCAGCGGCCCTGCTGCTGAAAGGCCTCGATCTGCGCAAAATCGACCGAGTACATCAGGCTCTGGGCCGAGTGAAGGCCGCCCAGGCGTGCCTTCACAGCCTGATTGATCAAGCGATAATATTCAAGCGACGACTCCCAGCTCATGCCGCCGATCAGGCCGATTGTTTTCATCATGCTCCCTACAAAAACGAAAAGCCCCTTCTCTGGAGTCCAGAGAAGGGGCTTGGCTAGAAGCATCTAGCGTCCGCCGAGAATACGGTGAGCGCGATCGCGCATTTTATCGGCCAGCTGCGTTGCATTGCTGCGGCCCATCAGGAGCCGCACAGCCTCCTCAAAGGAAGCGATCGCCGCCATTATTTGCTCATTTGTCGCCGTGTTTGCGGCCGGATCGACGCCAGCCCGGCGATACGCTTCGGAGAGCAGGACCTGGGAAGAGTTGCCCAGGGCGCCACGGGCGAGCTCCTCAAGCTGAGGAAAGAGCGACTCGGCCAGATTGAGAGCTTTTTTTTCAACCAGACCATTATCCAGCAGCTGCGCAACGATCTCACTGGTACGAAACCAGCCCAGACCGGTGCGCTCGGAAATACTAGCAACCGTGTTTTTACCATTGATCATCGTCAGCACGCGCCACTCATCAGCGGCCAGATTAATGTCACGCGAGCCAGAGTCGGGATTTTGCACCAGGCGCAGCACAATACTCGTATTGGGCACCACCTTCTCGATCTCGGCCCAGCGATCCTGACGCCCAATCCCTTCCATGATAATCATCTCATTGGAGACACTGATAGTTGCGGCAGGAACGGCCTGATCATAGAAACGAAACTGGCCTTCGTGGAGGATAAAAAAGGTCAGAGCGGCCTCGAGCGGCTCCATATCATCCAGGGATGCTCCGGTGATCCGTCCATCACGGAAGTACAGATAGCCTTCCACAGGCTCACCGCCCTGTTGAGCCTGGATATGAGTCATACCGGTTTTCTTACTCAGATCCACGAGCTGGATCAAATCAGGGACGCTAAATTCGTGGAGATAACCTTCAAGTGCCATAATTCGACCCTACTGATGCTGGCTGGCTGCGGACGGCAGCGCCGTGCAACCACGAACCTGCCTTGTGTTAGAGCTTACTAATCACCAGCTTGCTGATTGCCTTGAGCGTATCAAACACCCCGACACCGGTCGTTGCAACCGCATCATAGCGCTGCCAGTGAAGTGGATTGAGATATTTATCCATCACGGGAACGGGCAACGCATTGGGAATATCACGTTTATTGTACTGGAGTACAATCGGGAACTCGCTGAATTTTTTATTCTGCCGCGTGATATTGCGTGCCAGCTCCTGAAGGCTCTTGATATCTTCCTGGAGTTTATCGCGTTGTGAGTCAGCGACAAACACCACGCCATCAGCGCCATTCAATACAGCAACGCGGGTGCGTTCGTATAAGACCTGACCTGGAACAGTATAGAGATGAAAGCGGGTTGAAAAGCCGCGAACCTTGCCCAGGTCGAGCGGCAAGAAGTCGAAAAACAGTGTCCGTTCAGTTTCAGTGGCGATAGATAACAGATCGCCTTTTGCCTCACGGGGAACTTGACTGTGGATGTACTGCAAATTGCTAGTTTTGCCACACATACCGGGGCCATAATACACAATTTTGCAGTGGATTTCCCGAACCCCTACGTTGATGATCGCCATAGGTCCTCTCGAAACATAGGCCGCAGCACATGCCACGGACGGCAGATAGGCACAATTGATGCGGGGCTAGTGTTAGTCGCGGAACAGCAGATCGATCGTATCTTCCATCGAAGTACGGAAATTGCTGCCCAACACTTCATCACGCGTTTGACGTTGCTTTCGAACCCGCTCCAATACTGATGCTAATTCTTCTGTCGCCTTCTTCGTCAATACTTTGACGAGGCCAATGTGGGTGCCTTTGTTGAAAATAATCGTTAAAATCCACTGGTCTTCAATCAGGGCGATAAAGAGATTTTCGCGCACACCCTGCTGCAGAAGCATCCGAAAATCCTTCTCGCGCAGCAGCTTAGCGATTTGCTGTGATGACGCAAACGAGCCAGCAATCAGCGCTCCCAGCGCAGTTGTATCCTGACGATTGCCATCACCGTTAGACGCAATGACCTGCCCGCTCTTATCTAAGAGCAAGGCATAGTTGCCACCGGTATCATCGACCAAACGCGCCAAACACTCATCAATATG
The DNA here is from genome assembly GCA_013813565.1 of Herpetosiphonaceae bacterium. Taxonomy (GTDB): domain Bacteria; phylum Chloroflexota; class Chloroflexia; order Chloroflexales; family Herpetosiphonaceae; genus JACCRK01. Next base: position 2,595 of record JACCRK010000312.1, on the reverse strand, counting down.
AGCAACTTCCTCGGGAGGAACGATGAGACTTGTTAGTTGTGGATCCATACGTGCCACCTAATCTTATGGAGCGCAATGCAGTCCCATACAGGTGTGGGATACGCGCCATTATAGCACAAGCCACATGGCTGTGCATTGCTAGTTCTAGATTGCTGCCAACGCTGCGACAAAACCCGAACGGTTCGCCTGAGCCATATAGCGGAGACGTCCAAGCTGATCACGTGAGCTCGTCATAATGAGCAACATCGCATCGCCACTGATTGGTTCAAGTAAAATCAGGCCCTGATCGTATTCGAGAACGGTTTGCACCGCCCCGCCTTTATTGATTTCGCGGCCGAGCGCTTCCGCCATCGCCAGACCATTGGAGGCGACCGCACAGATCGCGTCCACGTCGACGCCCGCCTTGGCGGTGCTTTCGATGAGCAGGCCATCGGTTGCAGCGATTGCGGCGAGTTCGACATTGTCAAGGGTTCGAAATTGACTAAGTAAATCGCGTAATGTTCCGCTCATGGAGCACTGCTCTCCTTAAAAACTACGAAAACGATGAATCGGTCGTTCGTCGCCGCAAACGCACAGGTGGCCGACCACGCAGACGTTTGCCCCGAGCCCGCATCTCCTTGGGTGGTCGGCCGGTTCGAATATTTCGCAACGAGTCGATGGTTGCAATAATTGCTCGATCTGCCCACCCATAGACCGTTGGGCGGCTTTTGCTGAGCTCCTGGGCCAGCTGGGTGACATTGGTTTTGTACTCTGAGTCAAATGTTGCGAGGTTAATCCGGGCCGAGGCCACAATCTGCTGAATCTCATCCTCAGTGAGTTGATGATCACTGATGAGTTTGCGGGCACGTTTGCCAGCGAGATCAAGCCGCATGTAGCGCTCCTTAAAGGCTGCTGTTGAGATGAGGTACCCGCCGGACGGGAAATGTAGCCAACATATGATGGATAGGTCGAGCAGATTATGGTTGCTCATCTTAGCATATGATACCGGGGCTGTCTAGGGGATTGTAAATAGTATGTTGAAGTCTACCGATCCTTCCAGGCCATGTGCAACGATGGAAATGCGCTATTTATCCGATCAAGCGTAGCGTAAGTCTTGACACACCGCTGCGCTCAAGGGTGCTTATCCCAACGCTGCCAGGTCATTGACCGGCAGCAAAAGGGCTGGTGAGAGTGGTATTATTTTTGCTAGATGCGCTGTGAATAGATCCGTCACCAACACCTCGCTGCACGTTGCCCAGGAACCGCACGGTTCTCGCCACGTGGTCGGGGTGATTGATATGAACCGAGGATTCAGGACAAGCAGGCCTTAGGGGCTGAAAGGGGTACGATGAGGAATAGTTCGACAAGCCGCTGCCAAGCGCAATCTAACAGGCGCACGAACAATCGACACAAGCTGCTGATCAGCCTTTGTCTGGTGATGTTGCTGGTTCCGGTCTATCAGGCATTTATCTTTGGTTTGGTCACGATTAATCGAGCATCTGCGGCAAGTGTTGCTGCCACCACGCTATTTTCATGGAAGACGGTTCAGCCCGCCCCGCTGGCGCGCTTCGAGGCCCAGGGCGCAGTTGTGAACAACAAATTGTATGTAATCGGCGGCTTTTACAATTCGCAGATTCAAGCGACCAAAAGTGTCGATGTCTATGACCTGGACAGCAATACATGGCAGCGCATCGCCGATATCCCCGAGGCGATCACCCACGCTCCAGTGGTCGTCGATGGCAGCACGATCTATGTGCTGGGCGGCTATGTTGGCGACAATCCTGGCGGCAGCACCAATCACGTCTGGAAGCTGAATACCAGCACCAATACCTGGAGCGCCGGGCCAAATCTGCCGGCCGGCCGGGGTGGCGCAGGCGCAGCCATGGTCGGGCGCAAGATCTATTTCTACGGTGGCGCTACCCGCACCGCCGGTCAGTTCAATGATACCGATCGGGCCGACCACTATGTGCTCAATCTGGATACTGGCGTGTGGACCACCGCTGCGGCGCTGCCCAACCCGCGCAATCATCTTGGCGGCGTGGCGCTGAATGGCAAGGTCTACGCGCTGGGCGGCCAGCATAATCGTGACGAGAAATCCGGCAACCAGACCCAGGTCGATGTGTATGATCCGGCCAGCAACACCTGGAGCCGCGCCGCCGATCTGCCCCACGGCCGCGGCCACATTACCTCGTCGGTGTTTACCGTCAACGGGCGGATTATGCTGGTTGGCGGCACGCTCAACGGCGGCGACAATGGCCTGGCCTCGGATGATGTACTGCTCTACGATCCGGCCAGCAATGTCTGGCTCGATCTGCCGCCGATCCCCGGCATTCGCAAAACGCCGGTGGCCAGCATCAGCGGGAACACGCTGGTCGTCTCGACCGGCGCGGGCTACGGGGCGACGAGCAACACCTGGACGGCGGTGTTCCCTGAGACCTGGGAGGTTGCCGCGACAATGCCGACCGCACTTGGCGAAGTTGCCGGCGGAATTATCAGCAACAAGCTGTACCTGGTTGGCGAGAGCAATTCCGCCACCCTGGCCTTCGACCTGTCCAGGGGCAGCTGGAGCAGCGCCAGCGCGCTGGCCCAGCGACCATTTACCGGCCACCACCACAC